>CAUJKE010000001.1 GCA_963205385.1 Planctomycetota bacterium
CTTCCTGGCAGCATTGTCAACTACAAACCTACTTACAGTCTACGGTTTTGCGGAAAATTGTTCAAATTATTATCGTCAGCAGGCGAGTGAGTAACAATCGTGCCGCTGGGAGCGGTTGTGACGGGGGAACCGGCGCTCACCTGGCGACATTTTTCCAGGCCGCCGACACTTGTTCGGGCGTGATGGACCCCACCAGTTCTACGTGTCCCAGCCGACTAGGCAACACGAAGCGCAGCCTGCCATGCTCGACCTTCTTGTCGCGCTGCATGGCCGCGAGGAGGGCCTCTTCCTCGAGCGCGGGAACCGCGACCGGTAAGCCGAGCGCCAGGAGCAAGTCTTGCTGCCGCTGGACCAGTGCATCATCGATGCGGCCTAATTGTCGCGCCAGACGCGCCGCGCACTGCATCCCAATCGCCACCGCTTCGCCATGCAGCAGTTCCCCATAGCCGGCGACCGCTTCCAACGCATGCGCGAACGTATGCCCGTAGTTGAGCACCGCTCGCAACCCGGTTTCCTCCCGTTCATCCTGCTCGACGACGTCGGCCTTGAGTTGACACGAACGCGCGATGATGTGCGCCAGCGCCGCCCGCTCGCGGGCGCGCAGGGGAGCGGCGTTGGCTTCCAGAAACGTAAACAATTCAGGATCGAGAATGACGCCATATTTAACGACTTCCGCCAGCCCGGAGAGATATTCCCGCTCCGGGAGCGTGGCGAGGGCATCGGTGTCGATGAGCACGCCGGCCGGCTGCCAAAACGCGCCGACCATATTCTTAGCCCCCGGCAAGTTGATGCCGACCTTACCCCCGACACTGCTATCGACGTCGGCCAAGAGCGTCGTCGGAATCTGCAGGAAAGGGAGCCCCCGCGCGAACGTCGCGGCGATGAAGCCGGCCAGGTCTCCAATCACGCCTCCGCCGACGGCGACCACCCACGTTTTTCGGTCAGCCCCCAGTTCCAGCATGCTTTGCCAGAGTTCCGTCGCGACGTCCAGCGACTTGCTCTCTTCGCCTGCGGGAACGATGAGTTTGTAAACGTCCAGGTCGGACTCAAGCAGGCTTTGCCCCACGGCTTGCGCGTGGGGATCGTCGACGCGATCGTCGGTGATGAGGACCGCGTGGGAGATCTTTCCGCGCTCGCAAGCGAATTGGCCAGCGCCGGCCAAAAGCCCGGCCCCGATGACAATATCGTAGCCGCGGTCTGTTAAGTTGACGCGCACCTGGGTCGTGTGCTCTGTCACGGCAAGCTCTCTCCCCGCTAGGTCGCTAGACGGACGCGCCCAACCGCTCCAGGTCGGCCGCCGTCACCGTGATCTGGCGGCAAAAGCCGGTATGCACGCGCACATATTCGAGGTGAGCGCATGCCTCCGGTTCGGCGTGCAGGGCCGTCTCCACTCGTCGTTTTTCGGCCGCAGGCATGTTGGCGTACTCATCCGGCCAAATCGTGTTGGTCTCCATGATGAGCGCTTCACGGTAGGGATCAAACTTGTCCGCCATGGGGTACTACTCCCGCATACATTCGAGCGCGGCATAGGCATGGACGCGCGATGGAGTTAATGACAGTTCTGAAAACGGGTGATTGTAACACGCGGCATTGTAACAAGGGGACTGCCGCTGGGTAAGCATCAGGCGAGCCGCGCGTGAAGTTCTCACTCCCGCCCCAGGCAAACCAGGCACATGTCGTCATTCGGCTGCGCCCGGCCCACGAACAGATGCACGTCGTCCATGATGGTTTCGCCGAGCAACGTCACTTGGGCGATTTCTTGGATCCGCCGACGTATCCGCTCGATGCCAAAAAACTCGCCTGCAAGATCCATCGATTCGTTCACGCCGTCGGTGTACATCACGAGCAGCTCGCCCACGCCAAGGTTAAAGGTAACCTGCTGGTATTGCAGGCCATCCATCACGCCCAGCGGGAGGCCAACTTCGGGATCGCCGGGCTCTTCAAGTTCGCCGGACTTGCGCCGCACGATGGGGCACATGTGCCCGGCGTTCACCACGGTCACATCGCCGCTAACAGGCTCCAGCACGACCATGACGAAGGTCACGAAACGGTCGGTTTGCGATTCGCAGAGCCGCTCATTCAAGTGCGTCACCGCGGACGCCGGAGAATCGCCGCGCGCGAGTGAAATGCGGGCCTCGCTCGACAGCTTCGCCATCATTAAAGCGGCCGCCACACCGTGCCCGACTACATCCGCCACGAGCACCGCGGTGCGGCCGTCAGGAAGCGCGACGTAGTCGTAATAATCGCCTCCGACATACGCCGCCGGGGCGTAATAATCATAAAAACTGTAGCCGGCCAACTGCGGTTTGCCCGTAGGCAAAAAGCCGCGCTGCACCTGGTGCGCGAGTTCCAAGTCCCGTTCCAGTTCGCGTTGCCGGAGTGATTGATCGTGCAGTTTCGCGTTATCAATGGCGATGGCCGCTTGCGTGGCGACGGCCACGAGGACTTCCAGGTCTTCCTTTTGAAAGCGATGCCGTTGATCGAGCGTATCGATCTGCAGCACGCCAAAGGCGACTCCCTGGGAATCGATTAGCGGCGCGCACATCATGGAGCGAATGCGAAAATCAGCGATGCTTTGACTCATTTCAAACCGCTGATCGCTGGCCGCATCCGCGGAGAGAATCGCTTCCTTGGTCTCCATCGCTTGATTGCAGATGGTGCGGCTGATGCGAATGGTGTCGTCATCCGATTCACGTCGGACTTTGGTCCACCGCGGCGCCAAATGCTCCCCCTCGCGCAGTACGATGAACCCGCGGTCCGCCTGCACGAAGATTTTGAAGAGCCCGTCCAGCAGCTTGGGAAGCACGTCATCCAAGGCGAGCGCTCGCCCTAACGACTGCGAAATTTCGAGAATCGCTCGCAACTTGGCCTCGGGGCTCGCGGTGAGCTTGACGCTCGAACTCTTGAGCGAGACGTCGAGTCGCGACATGACCGTCGAACCGACCGTCTGGTCGTCATCGTCAACCAACAGGGTGGCAAAACCGGAGGCATCCTCCAAGACGCCCCCGCCCGCCCCGCCTACTCCCCCTATTAGCCCCGTCGCTTTGGGATTCTGGAAGGTGAACGTAATATCGCAGACCCGGACCCGATCGCCATGGTTGAGAGCCTGCCGGCCGGAGACCGGTTGCTCGTTGACGAATGTACCGTTGCGGCTATTTAAGTCCTCGATCAAGAACCGATCCCGCTCGGCGACCACCTGCGCATGGTGCCGGCTAACCGCGCCCACGTCGATAATGACGTTGCAGTCCGGATGGCGGCCCAGCACGATCGGGTTGCCGACGAGATCGTATCGCCGCCCCGATTCGGGACCATTATTGACCGTCAAAAAGGCCATTTTAGAGGCGACCTTGCAGCAAGCAGCGGAACCAGAAAACGCTCACTGGGGATGCCCGAGCGAGCCGACAAACCTCCGAGATTTTAGTGTGCAGACCAGGTAGCAGCAACCGCCGCCCGCCCCGTCGCCCGCCCCGCGCGGCAATGCCGCCTCGCCGCCCGCGCGATCGCCCGCTGCCACTCTTGACCTTGAAGCCCGCCAGACGTAGGTTATTGCTACGCGGCCTGAACCTTTTTCGCCGCGCACGCATCTGTTGCTTCAGGGTCTCTACGACCCCATTTTGCCGGGTAGTGTAACGGTAGCACGACTGACTCTGAATCAGTTAGTCTAGGTTCAAATCCTAGCCTGGCAGCTTGATGGAAGTGATTGCAAGATAAGGACTTGTCGCAAATCAGAAAGTCTTTAAGGCTGTTAAAAATCGGCTCGCTGCTACCCTAGGCCGCGCCAAAGTTGCTGTGGCGTGGAGATGGTGATCGGTCTTGTTTTGTTTACACTTTTGAGCAAGCAAAAACAGAAGCAAAAAGGACAGGCATAATTTGTTGACAACGGCCCCTCGCATTCGCTACATTCGGTCGTTGTCGGTTTCGTTGCACTTCAATGCCGCGCTGGGCGCGGGCCAGGGGAGAACGGCGTTATGACTATCGCTCGCAAACTGCTCGTTGATCCGCAAGTCA
>CAUJKE010000002.1 GCA_963205385.1 Planctomycetota bacterium
CGGTCGCTTCCGGTCAGCCGCTTTCCAAGGCGGCGCAGTTGTACGCGCTGCGCAATGCGAAGGTGGACGACCTGCTGAAACTGCCGCGCACGGAAGCCGTGTACGAAGCGATTCTCAGCCGGCCGAACGCTTCGGCTAGTGCTTTGCGTGAATCGCTCGATGGACTCGCGAAATTACGCAACACGAGCCCGCTCCCCATGCTGCTCACGCTCATCGAACAGCGCGACGCCAACGACGATGCGGAGTCTATCGCAGGGCTCGGGCAACTCCTGGCGGAACAGCCCGCTGCCGACCTGAAGAAGGTGCGGCGGCGTCTCGAAAACATCGCCTTAAAGAGCAAGTCCGTGGAAACGCGGAAGCTGGGCTACGTCGCTTGGATCACCGCTAACGACTCCGGCGATGCGGCTTTCCTGGCGGCGTCCAACAGTAAGGAAAGCCTGTACGATTTGCTGGCCGCCGTGCCGCAGATCAAGAGCGACGCATTGCGCGGCAAGTTGTATAACGCGGTCCGCTCGCTGATGTTCGAACTGCCGCCGCAGTTGACGGCCGAGACCGGCGGAGCGGGACTGCTGCAAAACGGCATCCAAGTCGATTACTTCCACCCCAACCCGCCCAACGTGGCCTTGGAGACGCTGGCCAAACTCAAGCCGCAGGCCAGCGGCATTGTGCCTGAGATTGTGATGAATGTCCCGCAGCGGTTGCAACCGGATGAGTTCGCCCTCCGCTTCACCGGCATGTTGCAAGTGCCCACGTCGGGAAAATACGCGTTCTTCATCGCCTCGGATGATGGCTCCCGCATCTATATCGATGACAAGCTCCTGGTCGATAACGACGGGCTGCACGGCATGGTTGAAAAGAGCGGCGAGGTGGAACTGTCCGCCGGCGCTCACAAGCTGGTCGTGACCTACTTCGACAACGGCGGCGGCGATGGGCTCGAAGTCGCCTGGGCCGGCCCCGGACTGAAGAAGCAAAAGATCGCGCCCGACCGGCTGACCGTCAGCGGCGGTAAAGACACGCTGCACGACGTCGCCATTCGTTCGCTGGCCTCGATCCCCGGACACGAAGCCGAGAAGTTCCAGGACCTGGTGGCCCTCATCAAGGCGGATCGCAATCGCACCACAGCCATTAGCGTCCTCCGCACCCTGGGTGAGCAGCATTGGGCGGCGAAAGAACTGCCGGGCCTGGCCGATAATTTGGTCGGTTATCTCAGTGGCATTCCCGCGCAGTTACGCACTTCCGGCCCCGCGCAAGATGCGGTCGCGCTGACCGAATCCTTGGCCGCCAAACTGCCGGCCGAGCGCGCTGAAGCGATCCGCGCGCGTCTGAAAAACCTCGACGTCCGCGTCATCGCGCTGGGCACCGTCAATGAACGCATGATCTACGACAAGGAAATCATCGTCGTGCAGGCGGGCAAGCCGGTGGAGTTCCGCTTCTCCAACACCGACAACATGCCGCACAACTTCACGATCCTGCTGCCTGGCGCGCTGGAAGAAGTTGGCCTGTTGGCCGAGGCGACGGCCCGCGATGCTGACGCCATGGAGCGAAACTACGTGCCCAAGTCGGACAAAATCCTCTTGGCCAGTCGCTTGCTGGCTCCGGGAGAGTCGCAAGCACTCACTTACGAAGTGCCGCAGACGCCCGGCGTTTATCCCTATGTCTGCACCTATCCCGGCCACTGGCGGCGGATGTATGGCGCGCTGTATGTCGTCGAGAATCCGGACGAATATCAAGCCCAGCCAGAAGCCTATCTCGCGGCGCATAAACTCGAGGTGCGCGATCAGTTGCTGAAATCGATCGGCCGCAATACCGAGTGGACGTACGATGACCTGATTGGCGAAGTGAAAATGTTGCCACCGGGTCGTTCGTTCGAGGTCGGCAAGAATCTCTTCAAGGTGTCGAGTTGCGTGGGCTGCCACAAACTCAACAACGAAGGACAAGAATTCGGACCCGACCTGGCCAAACTCGACGCGAAGAAGCACAACACCGACTACCTGTTGCTGTCGATGTTGGAGCCTTCCAAGGAGATCGACGAGAAATTCCAGTCGTACACGTTCGTGCTCGATTCGGGCAAAGTCGTCACCGGGTTGATCGTGGCGGAAACGCCGGAGGAAGTCAAAGTCCTCGTCGATCCGCTCGCCCAAGGCGAACCGGCCGTGCTCCTGGTTTCTGAAATCCAGGAGCGCACGAAGTCGCCTGTGTCGATCATGCCGCAAGGGCTACTCAGCAAGCTCACGCGCGAAGAGATTCTCGATTTGATCGCCTATGTGTATGCCGGCGGCGATCCGAAGAACAAGCTGTACAGCGAGGATCATGCCCATCATCACTAAACGCTAGCGTCGGCAACCTCTTGTGCAGCCAACCCGGTGCAGCCACCCCCGTGCAGCCGAAGCCGTCCAGACTTCGGCTGCGCGTGCGCGCCGCGGTTTGTTTTCAAAGTCTTGGCGACTTCCCTAAAAATTCGTGCAACTACGGCGACAACCGCCCCCCCACGCGGCTGAATTTTTCGGCGCGGCTTTCAGAGACTGGGGGCTGTAGTTAAACTACGAAGCTCACTCGCATTTGTACTTCCTTGCTGCTGCTCCCAGGAACACGTCCTCATGTCGCTTGAGCTTCGTCGGCGGATTTTCGAGCAACTCGATTCGCTCGTCCTGATCGATCCCCACACGCATATTGACGCCTTGAACCCCGCGGCGACCACGTTGGCGGACATTCTGGGTTACCACTACTACACCGAACTCGCCCACTCGGCCGGCATGGCCAAGGGCCAGATCGACGAGCCGGAGCTTGATCCGCGGGAGAAGGTTCGCCGTTTGATCGAGCGGATGGGACCGCTCGACAACACAATCCAGTACAGTTGGTTTATCGAAATGTGCCGGGAGTTTTTCGGCTTCGAGGGGGACCGAATCACGCTCGACAACTGGGAAACGCTCTACGATCAGGCGGCCGAGAAAATGCGCGCCCCGGACTGGGCCGCGCAAGTTCTCGCCAAGAGCAAGTTAGAAGCGGTCTTTCTGACCAACGACTTCGACGATCCGCTCGAGGACTTCGACACGCGCGTGTATGTCCCCTGTCTCCGTACGGATGACCTCGTCTTCCACCTCGCGAAGCCGGAAGTGCAAGCGCGGCTCGCGGACGCCACAGGCGTGGACGTGACGAACGCCGACACGCTCCGTTACGCGGTGGCCGGCTTGTTTCAGCACTTCAAGGACAAAGACGCCAAAGCGTGCGCCATTTCACTCCCGCCAGACTTTGCGCCGCAAAAGGTGAGCGATGCCCGCGCCGATACGGCGATCGCGGATTTGTATTCGCAACAACAAGACGCTAGCGCCAGCCAGAAGCGGGCCGCGGCGAACTTCCTGTTCTGGACGATCACCGAATATTGCGCGGAGTTTGGCCTCCCGTTCGATTTGATGATCGGCGTCAATCGCAACGTCTACCCCGGCGGCGTCTATCAGGGGATGGACCTCTACGACAGCCGCGTCTCCTTGATTCAATATCGCGAACTGTTCAACGCCTTTCCGCAGGTGACGTTTCCCGTATCCGTCCTCGCGAGCGTGACGAATCAAGAACTCGTCAGCTACGCCTGGATCTTTCCCAACGTGATTACCAACGGGCATTGGTGGTATTCCAACACGCCGGCGTATATCGAGCACGATTTGAGCGCCCGCTTGGAAGCGGTTCCGCGGACCAAGCAAATCGGCTACTACAGCGATATGTACAAGCTGGAGTTCGCGCTGCCCAAGTTCGCGATGTATAAGCGCCTGTTGGCCAAAACGCTCGCGGAGCGGTTTGTCATCGACCGCGGTTGGAGCGAAGAGCAAGCCGTGTTGCTCGGCACGCAGATCTTGCGAGGCAATGTGGAAACCGTGTTCAATTGCGGCCCGCAAACCACGGATGCGAGCGATCAATAAGTTTCCGATTTTCACGCCTGCCAAAAGCCCACGACCCCATCCGCCTCGTGCGGATGGTGAGCGAGAAAAAGTAAGACGCACCAACATCACGACCCCATCGGGCTCGCCCCGATGGTGAAGAAGTCCTGCGTTCTACCGGCGCCACGCGCTGACCCCCAAGTCCAGGTTAGAGATTGGCCAGCGTGACCGGATAGCCGCCGAAGACGAGGCTGTTGTCGGTCCCCTCGTAGCCGATGAGTTGCAGCGAGGGCTCCTCGATTACCACCCCCAGCACCAACAGGCGATTGTCGACCTTGTAATGCCCCGCGGGATCGACCGTACTCGCCACCGTCACCACGGTATGCTCGGCGTCTTCGAGCTCCAAGCGGGTCTCAAACATCTGGCCTTGGTGCACAATCGACTTCACCGTGCCGACGAGCAAGATTCCCTTCGTGCCGCGCTTCTGCACGTCCATACCGAGCCAGGCGGGAGCGACGCGGTTGATCATGTTCATGATGTCCGGCTCGGCTTGAAAACCGATGAGCATCTCGCGCACCGCGGGGAGGTGATTCTCGACCGCACGGTCGGTGTTGTCAACAAACGTAATTTTCTCGCCTAGTTTGGAAAGTTCGGTGTAGAGATTCCGCGCGAGCGCGACTTTGTCATCCCCTTCTTTGGCTTGCTGCCAGGCTTGCACCGCTTTGGCTGCGTTGTCGATGGCTTCGCCTAACTCGGCGGCCGTGTATTGCGGCGCATTACGCACGCCGGCCTGATCGTTGGGCGGCGTTTGGGATGACTTCTGCGGGTCGAGATCCGGCATCAGCGGATCAATTTGCAGGCCGGGATCAAGTGGATCGGTGGGGATCGTGGGGCCTGGATCGAGCGCCGGCGTGTCAGGCGTTAAATCGAACGGATTGCCCAGGTTCTCGAGTTTGGGAAGCTCTTGTTTCTTAGGCTGCTTGTTGCCGCCCTGCTTGTTGCTGCCCTGCTTGTTGTTTGCCGACTTGTTCACGGATTTCTTGGCCACCGCGGCGCCGTCATCGCCATCCTCGCTGTTCTTGTTGACAGCCGGACCGCCATGAAACTTCGCCGGCACAATCGCGGGGACGTACTTCGCAATCAGCGGACCGGCTTCAAACGGATCCTTGCCAAACGCCCACCAGAGAATCAACAGCGCGATTGGAATAGCCGCGGCCCCGCCGAGCACGATCTTCAAGACCTCAAATACCGGATTCTTCGCTGGCTTCTTGGGACGCGGCTTGGTCGTCACGCTAGGGCGAGTCTTCGTCGCGGTTGCCGCCGCGCCGCCAACATCGAAACCGTAACTCGGCTTCTCACTCCGCTCCGTCGCCGGCGAGAGCGAGAACTCGCCCCGCGGTTCGTCCCCGACCAGCGTCGCCACGTCGCTATCGTCCCCGCCTCCCAGTTCCGCGTGGGAATAGCCGCTATCGCGCGTGTACGCCGCTTCCCCTGCGTCCAGCAGAACCAGCTTGGGGGGCATATTTGCGATCACGTCCCCGACGGTGAATTCAGCGCTACAGAGCGGGCAACGGGCGCGGGCCGTCGCACGCGTGTTCTCAGGAACCGAGATAGAATCACCGCACTCAGGGCAAGGGGCCACAAACATGACAAACTCCAGGCGGAGAAATAAGCAAAAGCAATGTCGTAGGCCCACGCTCGCCCCGCGAGAAACCGCTCGCGGAGCGAGAGACCTACGTTCGTCTAGTTTAACTGGCGAAGCGCGGAAGTGTACAGTCAGTCGTTAGCTAAAGTCGCCAGACTTTGGCCGCTGCGTGGGGAGGCGCCAGATATCCACGCTCCGGCGAGCGCGACGACCGCACTCACTTCAAGGCGTAAAGTTCTCCAAACTTGCCGCGCAAATGGGCGATGAGTTCGGTATGCGCCAGCGGTTTACCGGTGACTTTTTCGCACAATTCCCCCGCCGTATAGCACTGCCCCCGCTGATGGATCTGCCGCCGTAGCCAGGCGAGCAGGCCGGCGAAATCCCCTTGAGCGAAGGGCTCGTGGAGCCCGCCGAGCTCCTTCTCGGCCGCCGCGAAGAACTGCGAGGCGTAGATATTCCCCAAGGTGTAGGTCGGAAAATAGCCGATCAGCCCCGCGCTCCAATGCACATCCTGCAAACAGCCGTCGGCGTCACTGGGGGGCCGAATACCCAGATATTCGTCATATTTGTCTTTCCACGCACCCGGCAAATCGGCGGTCGACAAGTCGCCACACAGAAGCGCCTGTTCCAATTCAAACCGCACGATGATGTGCAAGTTGTAGGTCGCCTCGTCCGCTTCCACGCGAATGAGCGAAGGGCGAACATCGTTGATCGCGAACAAAAACTGTGCCGCCGGCACATCTCCCAGCGCTTGTGGAAATGCGATTTGAGCGCGGGAATAAAAATAATCCCAAAACGCCCGACTCCGCCCCACGAGGTTCTCCCACATCCGGCTTTGCGATTCGTGAATGCCCAGCGAAACGTAGGAGCCCGGCGGCAAACCGAACTGATCAGGCCGCTGCCCCTGGTCGTACATGCCGTGGCCGGCCTCGTGCAAAATGCTGAAAAAACCGCTGGGAAAGAACGTTTCATCGTAGCGCGTGGTCAGGCGGCAATCGTGCGGGCCCATGCCGGAGCAGAACGGATGATGCGTCACATCCAGCCGTCCCCGCTTGAAGTTGAAGCCGATCTTCGCCGCCGCTTCCTTTCCGAACGCCTCCTGCGCCGCGACCGGGAACTTGCGCTTGAGCAACTCGACCGGCGCCTGCTTGTGGCTCTCGCCTATGGCTTGCACCAGCGGCACAAGCTCCTCGCGCACGCCAGCGAGCGCGGCCTTGACCTCGGCCGTCGTGGCGTCCGGTTCGTAGTCGTCGAGCAGCGCGTCGTAGCAATGCTCGGCATAACCATAAGCCTCGGCCTGTTCGCGTTTGAGCGCAAACATTTGCTTCAGTAGCGGTTCGAACATGCGGTAGTTATCCGCCGCGCGGGCTTCCACCCAAACCTGCTGGCCGAGGACGGACGCGCGCGCGAGTTCCTCCACGAGGCGCTGCGGCAATTTGCTCCGTTTGTCAAAATCCCGCCGCAATTGACGCACCGTCGTCGCCGGGTCGCTGTGCGGGTCGGCCATTAAATCGCTCGCGGCCAACTCGTCGAGCCAATCCTTCAGCCGCGGATCGGTCCGCCGCTTGTGGATCCGGCCGGAGAGGTACGTGATCTGTTCCGCCCGATATTCGCCGCCGGCAGGTGGAAGATACGTTCGCTCATCCCAGCCGAGCAGGGCCTCGATCGATTCGAGCAGAGCCGTTTCGCGAACGAATTCGCACAAGCGTTCATAAGTGTCAGGCGTCGACGTCATGCGGCCGTGGTCCTCAAAACAAATGCAGGGGGCGTCAAAACGGCAAATGTACCACGAAACCTCAGCGGCGCGGGCGTGCTCTCCGGGGTCAGGAGACTGGATTCTGTCGCGCCAGGCAAGTATTTTAGGAAGTGGTCCGCGGTGGCGGCGCAAACGCCGCCGCGAAAAGCCCCCGCGGCGCCGTTCCGCGCTATTCCCCTCCACCTGCCCGCTCCCCAGGACAAAGTTTCATGAAGTCGCTCGCATTGTTCGTCGGTCTCGCATTGCTCGCTCCCTTAGCGCTCCCTCACGTCGCGGCGGCCCAAAGTGTTTTTCCTGATAAGAACCTGGAAAAAGTCGTGCGGAAATATGTCTTCGCCAAGAAGAACAACGAAGAACCCCTCACCGCCGACGACGTCAAGAATATCAGCACCATCGAAGGCAAGAACTCCCAGGTCACGAACCTGGCGGGGCTGGAGCATTGCATCTCGCTCAAACTGCTCGACCTGGAAGGGAACGAAGTCAGCGACCTCGCGCCGCTCAAGGATTTGAAGGAGATTCAATCGCTCAACCTGGCAAGCAATAAAATCACCAGCATCGCTCCGCTCGCTGAACTGACGGCACTGCAATATCTCCAACTCGACAACAATCAAATTGAGGATCTCTCACCGCTCGCGAAGATGGACAACATGATGTCGCTCTATCTGGCGAACAACAAAATCAAGAACATCGAGACCCTCGCCAAGCTGCCAAAAATTCATAGCCTGTACCTGGAAGGGAACGAGGGGGTGGATCTCAAACCGCTCGCGGAGCTCAAGCGTCTTTCGTCGCTCGACCTCAGCAACACCGGCATCAGCGATCTCTCGCCGCTGGCGGGACATACCGAAATTCGGTTCTTGATGCTCAGCAAAAACAAACTCACCGACCTGACGACGCTCGTCGAAATGGCGAAAAAGGACAGCGAGAGCGAACGTCGGTTCAGCCCTTTCTGGCGCATTTATCTGGGCGAAAACCCCCTCACGGACGCCACCAAAGGCGCCCAGGTCGAAGAACTGAAAAAGCTAGGCGGCAAGGTGTTCTTGGATCAGTAAGGGGGGTGCCTTCAGTGTGCGGACTGCCGCAGCCGACCATTTCTATGGTGAAATCGTGGTTTTCACCGGAACTTTTCCAGTTTCACCGGGTTACATTCACGAAAGCTGGGAAGAAAGCGGCGGATAGCTTGCATTCCGTGGATGTAAGCGTTATTTTCTGTTTTAGTGATTCATACGTTCGCGGCACTCTGCCGCACAATCTGGTCTCGTTTGGATCATTCCCATCGTCTTGGCAATTCGCGGTCTAATTCTTTTTTACATGTGGGATTGGTTTTATGTCACAACCTCGTCGGATGAAGAGGGGCTTTACGCTGGTGGAACTGTTGGTGGTGATCGCCATTATTGGTGTGCTCGTCGCCTTGCTCCTGCCCGCCGTGCAAGCGGCGCGTGAAGCTGCCCGCCGGATGTCTTGCTCCAACAACGTCAAAAACATTGTGCTCGCCATGCACAACTACGCCGAGGCGAACAAGCAGTTCCCCATCGGCGCACGAGCTTCGGGAACTGGCTCGTCAGCCACCTATGGTCAATCGTGGACCATTGGCTTGCTGCCCTACATCGAACAAGATGCCCTCTATCAGCAGTGGAATCATGCCGCGCCCTGGGCGACCAATGCCAGCTTGATTAACCAAGGCAATGGGTTGATCCTCAACATTTACCGCTGCCCATCGACTCCGCTCGCTAAGACCATCACTCCCTCCGTCGGCGGAGGAAAGGTCATGCAAGTCAACTACGTCGGTGTCTCTGGCTGCACGAACTCCAGCGATTCGTCGAATTCCAATGGCTTCAATAACCTTGCCTTCAGCGCCGCTGGACGCACCACCGCCACAGGCGGCGGCATCATGTCCGCGAACGGCGTGCTTTATCCCGAAAGCACCACGTCGTTTGGTGATCTGACGAAGGACGGCACTAGCAACACCATGTTCATTGGCGAACAGGGTGATTTTATGCGGCAAAGCAGCTCGACTGGCACCCAGATTGAAGCGACCAACTCGTATCCCAATGGCGGTTTTGCCGGTGTCGATAAGATCGGCATGCCAGGTATTAGCGGTTACTCGTGCACCGCCGCTCACGCGATTACCACGGTCCGCCATCCGATCAACTACAAGATTTCGGTCGCTGGCTCAGGCACCGGCCAAGGGGGCGCCAACTGCGGTTTGTTTGCTGCTCACGGCGGCGGTTGCATGATTGGCTGGGGTGACGGTCGCGTCTCGTTCGTCTCCGAAAACCTCGACATGACCACCCTCTTCCGCACTTGCAGCCGTGAAGACGGTCTCCCAGTGCAACTGCCGGATCGTTAATCGGTCAGGCGGATGACAATTCAAAACAACGAGCGGCGACTGGTTTTTCGGTCGCCGCTTGTATTTCTTGGCAGCCCCGATGCCACGGATTACCACTCGCTAGATTCGCCGTGAGCGTTACAACCGTTACCTTCGTCACGGCGGTAAAAATCGTTGTGCGAGGCGTCGATAACAACTTCGAGCCCCTCTTTGGGATTGGAGTTGTCGTTATGATGCGTACGATTATCGCCTTGGCCGCTTGCGCGCTCTTGAGCGGCGCGCTCCCCAGCCCCGCCGCCGCTGGCGATCACCACTGGTGGGACTGCGACTGGGGCCTGGGATGGACGAACAAATACGGCGCGACCGCGCGCTGCCCCGCCGCTCCCTGTCGACCTTGGAACCCGTTCCTGCAGGTGCCGCTGCATTCCTCCCTGGGACAGACCGGCGCTCGGCGGCTTTTGCTCTACCCGCCCCACATTCCGTCGCCGCTCTACAACAACACGCCGGGCCTGTACCCGATTCCGCGCAACTCGCGTACCGACGATCAATGTATCGGCCCGAACGCCTTCCACTGCAAGCTCCACCCCGGCGGCAACTGCAGCTGCAACTGCCGCTGAAGTGGCCGGCGCTCGCCGGTGCGCCCTCCGTCAAACGCTGCGCGTCATTCGTCAACTACTTGCCCTTGGCCGCTGGGGCGTCGATCTTGGCGAACATCGCAAAGACTTCGTCGATCCGTTCCGCGGTCGGGACATCCCGGTGCACCCACAGTCCATAGCGCAGTTGCAACGGCGCTTGTTTTTCGATGCGCCGCTCCTGGTCGTACGTCAACGACGTTCCCATCCAGCCATCATTGCGGACGTGAAAAAACGTGGGGTGATTGGGGTTCTGCGGATGATCCATCAACGTGATGCCTTCAATGGCCGCGCGTGTGATTGGCCCGGAATAATCGACCCATTTCGCTTGTTTCCAGAGCACTTCGGCCTCGTCGCGACCGCCGCTCGAATTTCGAATCGTGCCCCCTCCGTCGTGGACGCCAATCGTCTTGGCCATCCGCACGCCGACCAGCCCAAACGGTGTTTTGCCGAGCGTCACCGGCGCATCGCGTGCCGCCAGTGAAATATCGATCACGAGCAGCCATTGCTCCTGCTCCATCGGCCGCACGCGAATGGTGCGCGTTTCATCGAGCAAGACCTTGCCCGTTGCGTCTTGCCAGGCATGTGCGAACTGCAGCAGGGCCTCGTCGTCGCTGTCTTCATAGCGCAGGACGCGCTCGGTGGTGATGCGTCCCTTCCCCGGGCCATGGTCCCCCCAGAAATCGACGCCGTTGACGTCATGATGCGTCACCCAGACGGAGTTATGGTGACTATGCGAATACGGGTCGTGCGGATGCCCCATTCGCGTCAACGACCTACCCGATGGCCCGTTGACCGGATACAGAAACGGACGCCGCAACTCTGCTCCAAAGTGATAGCGCGTGAGTTCCTTTCCCTCGCGCTCAATCGCCGTCTCGTCATCCGCATGAGGGAGCACTTGCAGCGCAGGGATCGGCTTAGCGCCAGGCAACTCCACTTGCCCCAGCACCGCCTGACTTCCCAAGAGCCAGATCAACCACACACCACAACCAGACGCAACACGGAGTAACATGGGAGTCCTCTTTCAAGACCGCGGAGGTATGAAGTCGCTAAAACTTCGACGCCATTCCATTTGCAACCTGGGGGCCAACGCAGCGCCCCCAACGTCATGCGGCAACATCCCGGTTAAATTGGCAGGCTGCAATACTGAACACACGCATACTGTATCGTTGCATGATCGTCCGCGTCCATCCAGAGCCACTCATACCCGCTTCGCCGCGCCGGCGCTCCAAGGCTAAAGCCGCCCAGCGAGAAGAGCCATGAATGGTCCTCCGGCAATTTCCGCGTGGGACCGCATTACCCGTGCTTGAGCATGGGGACTTGCGGGCGGATTCTCAGGTGCGGGGGTTTGATGGGCGAGTACCGCGCAAGCGCTCCAAAAACTTCTGCAAGTCCGGCGGCAGCGGCATCGTGAAATGCAGTTCTTGCCCGCTGATCGGATGCACCAGGCCGAGTTCCTGGGCGTGAAGCGCCAAGCGGGGCGCGCCGCTCTTGTCGACGCGGGTCGGCTGGAACAGCGGTTGGCAGTAGACTTTGTCGCCGCAGAGATAATGGCCCAGTTCCGAGAGATGGATGCGGATTTGGTGCGTTCGCCCCGTTTCCAGGCGACATTCGATGAGCGAATAGTCGCCGAGTCGCTCCAACGGTCTAATGTGCGTCACCGCCCGTTGGCCGCTCTTGTCCTGCGGATCGCGGGCGCTGCCTCGACGGCCATCCCCCCGATCGCGCACCAATTGCGACTGGATCGTTTGCGCCTCCGGCGCGCCATGCACAATCGCGAGGTAGGAACGGTGGATCGTGTGCGCCTTGAACTGCTGCACCAGGTGCCGCTCCGCCGGAATGGTGCGGGCAAAAACCATCAGACCGCTGGTGTCGCGGTCCAAACGATGCACCGCCCGCACCGGCGGCATGGTGGGTTTGCGGGCGCGCGAAGGGCCGCGCGTGGGGCGCTCTGGCGGTGTCCGTCGTTCCAGCTTCCCTAAAATCCGCGGCAAGACTTCGTCGAGCGTGGGGGCGATATCGCGCCGCTTCTTCGGCCAGCCTTGCTCCTCGCTGTGCCGCAGAGTCGTCATGCCAGACGGTTTTTCGACCACGACGATGAATCGATCGAGGTAGCGAATCTTGGCGTCGTCGTGCTTGGGAGGGGGCGCGAGCGGGTGCTCGAACACCTTCACGACATCGCCGGCGTTTAGTTTGCGCTTCTCGTCGATGCACAGGTTCCCGTTTACCTGCACGTGCCGGGTCTCCAACATCCGCCGCACCTGCGACCAGGACTGCCCCGTGAGAGCCTTCTTCAGCGCAACCCCGAGCGGGATTTGATCGTTTTCGGCGGCGATGTGAATAAGTTGGGACATGGGGTCAGCGTTGAACTGTCACAGAACATCGACAGGATAAAGTACGTTCGCGTCATAGATGGCGACAGGAGGGTGATCCATCAGTATCCCATATCCAACTCTTGCGCCTCAGCGGTAAGTTGATCGAGAACCTTCGCTCGCGTTGCATCGTCCTTGCGTTTGAATGCGAGTAGATCATCGAAGCGAACGCGTCGATACTTGCCAACCGTCCGACAAGGGATTTTTCCCTCCTCCAACAACTTGACCAGATAGGGCCGCGAGACATTCAGCAGATCGGCCGCTTGCTGCGTCGTCAGTTCCTTGTGGATCGGAATGAGCGTCACGGCGTGGCCTTGCGACATTTCATTCAATGTCTGGAGAAATAGTTGAAACGCCGCCGCAGGCACATCCACCAACTCCGACTTATCCCCATCGCTTACGAACTGGACTTGAACTGTCGTCGTGGCGGAATCCGGTTGGTGCGCCGCGAGTCGTTGCGTCGACTCGCGTGCGAGCAGCGCATCGGCTTCCGAGGGGGCGACGGCTTCGAAATCGTTCGGCATCAGTGTGGACATGGGTTACTCCTCTTTTTGAATCATACGCCTTGCCTGCTAGGCGAAATAGTCGAAATGGGCGAAAATGTCGAAACGCTCGCTAAAATGCTCCGCGCACCCTTCATCACCCACAGGAGCCGCTGCTTTTGCATCCCCAAAATCTGAGTTTTCGTCATGATTTTGCCAAAGTCGCCTAGATTTCTCCCCGTCGCGGATACAATCAGGAGTTGCTTGCTCCCCGGACTTTCCCAGCGATATGCAAACATCACTCCCCATCTTGAACCAACTCTCGTCGCTCGACCCCTTGGCGGTGCTGCCGGTCGCTGCCGCGCCAGGTCCGCGCCGGCCGCTGCCGATGACGATGGCCGAAGCTCGTGAGCGGGGGTGGGACGAACTGGACGTCGTCTTTGTCACCGGCGACGCGTACATCGACCACCCGAGCTTTGCCATGGCGATTCTCGGGCGAGTGCTGGAAGCTGGCGGGTATCGGGTGGGGATTGTGAGCCAGCCGGATTGGCAGTCGTGCGCGGATTGGCAGCGATTCGGTCGCCCGCGACTGTTCTTCGCGATCAGCGCCGGCAATATGGACTCCATGATCAACCACTACACGGCCAATCGCAAAGTCCGCAACGACGACGCCTACTCGCCCGGCGGACGGATCGGCTGCCGCCCCGATCGCGCCACGCTCGCCTACTGCCAGCGCGCGCGTCAGGCTTATAAAGGCGTCCCCGTCATCGCAGGGGGCGTCGAAGCTTCGCTCCGCCGGCTCGCACATTACGACTACTGGAGTGATAAGGTCCGCCGCTCGATCCTGCTCGATTGCAAAGCCGATCTGCTTGTCTACGGCATGGGGGAGGACTCCATCCTGCAGATCGCACGGCGGTTGGAGAAAGGTGAAACCGTCAAAGACCTGCGCGACATGCGCGGCGTCGCTTATGCGCTGGGCGCTTCCGAAACTCCGCCTGCCGACGCGCTCGTCCTGCCGAGCTACGAAGAAGTCTGTGCCAGCAAGCCGTTGTTTGCTGAAGCGACCAAGATGATTCACAACGAGACGAACCCCTACAACGCCCGGCGGCTCATGCAGTGGCACGGCAATCAAGCGGTGGTCGCCAACGTCCCGCCGCTGCCGATCAGCGAAGCGGCCATGGACCGCATCTACAGCTTGCCATACACGCGCCGCCAGCATCCGAGCTACCAGGAACCGATTCCCGCGTTTGAAATGATCAAGGACTCCGTCACGATCATGCGCGGCTGCTTTGGCGGCTGCACATTCTGCTCGATCACGACGCACCAAGGGCGAATCATCCAATCGCGCAGCAAGGATTCGGTCATCGATGAAATCAAGGGAATGACGGACGATCCCAAGTTCAAAGGGACGATCAGCGACATCGGCGGGCCGACCGCGAATATGTATCAAATGCGCTGCAGCGATCCCGAAGTGGAAGCCGTCTGCCGGCGGCAATCGTGCGTGCATCCGACGATTTGCAAAATGCTCGGCACCGATCATGGCCCGCTCGTAGAGTTGATGCGCGAAGCCCGCGAAGTCCCAGGCATTAAGAAGGTGCTCGTGGCGAGCGGGATTCGGATGGATCTCGCGCGGCACTCGCCGGAATATATGGAAGAGTTGGTCAAGCACCATGTCGGCGGGCATTTGAAGGTGGCGCCGGAGCACACCGATGGCGAAGTCTTGCGGCTGATGCGGAAGCCTAAGAATGACGATTTCGAGCAATTCACCGAGCGGTTTCGCGAACAGTCCGCCAAGGCGAACAAGCAGCAGTACATCATTCCGTACTTCATCTCCAGCCATCCCGGCAGCGATCTGAACGCGATGATCGACCTGGCCGTGTTCCTCAAACGCAACGGCTACAAGCCCGATCAGGTGCAGGACTTCATCCCGGCTCCGTTCGACGTCGCCACGGCCATGTATTACACCGGCCTCGATCCGTTCACCCAACAACCGGTCCACATTGCCAAGCAGTTGAAGGACCGCAAGCTGCAACGGGCGCTGCTGCAATTCTTCAAGCCGGAGAACTATTTCGAAGTTCGCGAGGCACTCCTCAAAGCAGGCCGCCAGGATCTGA
>CAUJKE010000003.1 GCA_963205385.1 Planctomycetota bacterium
TCTGATGGGGGTGGGGCGTCCGCAGGATTTGCTGGAAGGGATTCGCCGGGGCGTAGATCTGTTCGACTGCGTGATGCCGACGCGCAATGGGCGAAATGCACTCGCTTTTACCGATTCCGGTTCCATTCGGCTGCGTAACCAGGTGCATCAGCGGGATCTTGCGCCGCTGGATCCCGCGACTCCCAGCCTCGCGAGCCGGCATAGTCGCGGCTATTTGCGGCACTTGTTTCTCGCCAGCGAGATGCTCGGCCCGATGTTGGTCTCGGTCCACAATCTGGCCTATTACCAGCGGCTGATGGCCGAGTCGCGCGCTGCGATCGCGGCGGGCCGCTTCGAGTCCTATTATCGCGAGAAGATGCGCGGCTGGGGCGAGCCGCTCTCCAGCGCGGAGGACGCCCCGGTCTAGCCGTTGCTCCAGGCTTTGCGGCGCTTCACATGCCCTTGCCCGTTATGGCGCAACATTTTATGATGACCCATTCGTTTTTATGGGAAGCTCGTTAGAGGTAGGCGCCGCCCATGTTGCGTCTCATCGACAAGTGGCACCCCAGACGCGCCGCCCCAAGGATAGCACGACATGGATAGCTGGTTGAATTCGTTCCTGATGCCGCTGTTGGCACAAGCCGCGAAGGGGAATGCCCAAGCGCCGCCGGGGGGATTCGACTTCACCTTCTTCCTGCCGATGATCCTGATCGGCGTCTTGTTCTATTTCATGATTATGCGTCCCGAGCGCAAGAAGAGCGCCGGGCTGCAAGAGATGCTCAAGGCGCTCAAGAAGAACGATCGCGTGGTGACCATCGGCGGCATCTATGGCACGGTTGTCAACGTGCAAGAGAATTCTGATATCGTCACTGTTCGCGTGGATGAAAATACCAACGCCAAGCTGCGCATCCGCCGCAGCGCCATCTCGTCGGTCGTCAAGGATGACGAAGTCGTCGAGAAAGACGACGGCAAGTAGGCGGACTTTGGCAACGAAATTACCTTCTGGACCTTTGATCGGACGAGTCCTCTCATGTTCGAATTTCTGACCTTGCTGCTTGCCCAAGCGGCAGAAGCCGTTCCCGCCGCCAAGAGCCAATCGCACATGTGGATGGCGCTGGGGCTCTTTTTAGTGGCCACGGTTCCCACCTACTTCGCCGGCGTAGCCTTGGCGCGCAGCTTGCGCATGCCGGACTACGGTGGGAAGCTGGGGCTGATCTTCATGTCGCTCGGCTTGGGCATCACGGTGCTGATCTTCGGCACGCCGAAGTTCGGCATCGACCTCAAAGGGGGCGTGATCTATGTCTACGAGATGGACACGGCGCAGAACGCCACGGACGAACAGGGAAATCAAATCACGGTCGAAGAACTCGTCGCGGTGCTTTCCAATCGTTTGAACCCCGGCGGCGTGAGCGAAATCCAGATTCGCCCCTACGGTGAAAACCAGGTGGAAATCGTCATTCCGGACGTGAGCGCCGAGGAAAGCGAAGCCATTAAACGCAAGATCGAGAACGCCGGCATGTTGGAGTTCTTGATCGTCGCGACCGATCCGCAGCGCGATGACGCGATCAACATTGTGCTTAATGATCCCACGCAAGCCCGCGAGAAGTTCATTCGCAACAAGCAAGGCAAGGTCGTAGGCAAGTGGGTTCGCGATCCGTGGGAAGAGGTTAAGGGGGGCGAGAAACAACTGGCGGTCTTCTATCCCACCGCCCATTATCGCGACGCGATCACGTTGCAACTCTTGCCGGAGGCGCGCAGCATGGGCCAGGCGCAGTTCCAGGCGTACCTCAAGGAGCAAGGGATCGAGCAGGTTGACATCTTGATGAACGTCGATCCGGACCGAAAGGTGGAAGGGGGCGATTTGGCGAACGCGCGGGTATCGACCAATGAGGTCGGCAATTACATCGTGCAGTTCACCATGAAAGCCGATGGCGCGATTCGCATGGGCCAACTGACCGGCGAAAATATTTCCGAACCCAATCGGCGCTACTTCCGCTATCTCGGCATCGTGCTCGACAACAACCTGCGCTCCGCTCCTAGCGTCAACAGCATGATCTCCGACAGCGGGCAAATCTCGGGCAACTTTAAGCTCTCAGAAGTGAAATTTCTCGTCGATACGCTCCGTTCCGGCAGTTTGCCGGCGTCATTGCAACGCGAACCGATCAGCGAGAACCAGATCAGCGCGCTGCTGGGGCAAGACACGATCAACAAAGGCGCGTTCGCCATTGTGGTCTCCATTCTGGCGGTGTTGGTGTTCATGCTGTTTTATTATCGCTTCGCGGGACTTGTCGCGTGTATTGCGCTGGTGATTAACATGGTGCTGGTCGTCAGCGCCATGATCTTGATGAAGGCGGCGTTCACCCTGCCGGGGCTCGCAGGCATGGTGCTGACCGTCGGTATGTCGGTCGATGCGAACGTGCTGATTTTCGAGCGGATTCGCGAAGAGTTAGAGCGCGGCGCCGCCCTGCGGATGGCCATTCGCAACGGTTTCGCCCGCGCGATGTCGACGATTATCGACTCGAACGTCACCACGTTGATTACGGCGATCGTGCTGTACGTCATCGGCACCGAGCAACTCAAAGGCTTCGCGGTGACGTTGATCCTCGGCATCCTGATGAGCATGTACACGGCGATTTTCGTCTCCCGCGTGATCTTCGACATCGCCGAACGACGCCGTTTCATTACCAAGCTGAACATGATGAACTTGTGGGGTAAGTCACAGATCGACTTTGTCAAGTTGCAAGTTCCGGCGTCCATCCTGTCGCTGGTGCTGATTGTCGTCGGCATTGGCGCTACGGTAACGCGCGGCAAGGACATGTTCGATATCGATTTCAACGGCGGCACCTCGGTGGATTTGATGCTGCTGGAGCCGATGACCGTGCCGGAAGTCCGCAAGCGCCTGGATGCGAAGTTCGACAACGAGGTTCAATGGGATCTCCACGCGATCAATGCCGTGGCGGGACATAAAGATGGCACGCTGTATCAAGTGGTGACATCGCTTACCGATGAGCAAGAACTGCAACGCCAACTCGCCGAGATTTTCAGCGATAATGGAAAAAGCCTCCTGGCGACCAACTCGCTTAGCCTGGTCGCCGCCGTCAAACCGGTTGAACCATTCGGCCCAGCCGCGTTTGCTGTGCCCCGCACGCCTGCCAACGCGCCGCTAAACAACAAAGCGGAAGCAGAGCCGAGCACGCCGCCGCCAAGCAACAAATCTGCGGAGAAGAAACCTGCGGAAGTCACACCGCCGGCAGAAACGAAGCCGGCAGAAGAAAAGCCGGCGGAGGCGAAGCCTGAGGAAGCGAAGGGGAAGGAAGAGAAGCCCGCCGTTGAGGAACCTTCGGCTGCCACTGAAAAGGGCGCCGAGAAGGCAACCGAGGAGTCGCCGGCGGAGAATGCGCCCACGACACCTGCGGTTGAACCGCCGACGGATTCTCCAGACGCGACGCCCAAGCCCAGCGAGGACGCCGCGCCGAGTGACGCTGAGCCGAGTGACACGACTCCCAAAGGCGGCGAGCCAGACGGTGAGCCAGCCACTGAAGAGCCAAAGTCGACGGAGGGCGAATCGGCTTTCCGCACCGATGTGCCGCGCGACCTCTTAGCCTTTGCGTTCCAAGACGAAGCCGCGCCCGCTCCAGCGCCTCCCGCTACCGCTCCGGATGAACCCAAGCCCGAAGAACCCAAGACCGAAGAACCCAAGACCGAAGAGCCTAAGGCTGAGGAACCCAAGCCTGAGCCCGCGCCGGTGGAGACGCCGGCCACGGAGCCAATGTTGCCGGACGCTGTCGAACCTCCCACGACGACTGAACCCACGACGACTGAACCCGCGGCGCCGAAGGTTCCGCAGGTATTTAGTGGGTTGACCGCCGAATTTCAGTACGACATCAACGCGCCCACGCTCACCATGTTGATCACCAATGCCGTGCGCAAGCTCTCCGCCGCTGGCGAATTGGAGCGTAAGTATTGGGATACTGAATCGGCCAATCCCAACTGGTTGCAACTGCAGCCGATTCCCTCCGTCGCCGGCTGGACGCCGGAGAGCAGCCTTAACCGGCACGAGTGGAGTATCAAGTTCGTGGCGAGCACAGGCGACACGCAGAAGATTATCGACGAAGTCAAGCGCGAGATGGCCGACACTATCGTCTGGACCTCTTCGAGCAAGATCGGCGGCAAGGTCGCCGGCAAGACGCGCAACCAGGCGGCGTGGGCGGTCTTCGCCAGCTTGTTAGGCATTATCGGCTATGTCTGGTTCCGCTTTCAGAAACTGGCATTTGGCCTGGCGGCCGTCGTCGCGCTCTTGCACGACGTGCTGATCACCGTCGGCTTTATCGCGCTGAGCAGTTGGTTGGCGGGCATATTCGGCTTTTTGCTGATCGAGGAATTCAAGATCAGTCTAACCGTGATCGCCGCCATTTTGACGCTCATCGGCTACTCCTTGAACGACACGATCGTCATTTTCGACCGCATCCGCGAAGTGAAGGGGAAGAGCCCTCAATTGACAGGCGAGATCATTAATCAAAGCATCAACCAGACGCTAAGCCGCACGTTCCTCACCGCAGGCACGACGTTGATCGTCGTCGTGATCCTGTACGCCATGGGGGGCGCCGGCATTCACGGCTTCGCGTTCTCGATGCTTATCGGCATCGTGGTGGGAACCTACAGTTCCGTGTTTATCGCCGCTCCCATGTTGCTGTGGATGGCGACCCGAGCCAATACGGCCCCCGCCCGCAAACCTTCCAAAGTCGCCTAAGACGAAGGTAGGGAGCACGTTGCAGGTGAACGAAGGCAACCGCGGTTGATTCCGCTTGCATCTCCGCGCGGGGCGACGAAAATGATCTTGTATGGATTCGCCGCCTTCAGTACGATCCGCCGCCCCCAGTGCGACGCACCCGTGCGCGCCTGGGGAGGAGTGGCGGTTTGAGTGGTGGCTGCGCCTGGTGATGGTTGCTGCTGGTCTGCTGCTCGTCTCGCTGTTGGTGACGGCCAGAATGCTCGAGCCGAGTCCGAGTGGACTGGGGACGCATCGACAGTTGGGGCTGCCTCCGTGTGACTTCCTCTCAGCCTATGGCAAGCGTTGTCCGGCGTGCGGCATGACCACGTCCTGGTCGTACCTGACGCGCGGCAATGTCATCGGGTCGTTGTCGGTGAACACGGGGGGCACGCTGCTGGGGATCGTCGCTGCGATTACCGGTCCGTGGCTGTTGATCTCCGGTCTGCAAGGCCGCTGGTTTGGCCCGCCGCCGCAGGACTGGGTCGTGATCGGCGCGAGCGTCGTCCTGACGTTGGTGATTGCGGTGGATTGGATCGTCCGAGTTTCTTTCGCATGAAGTGAGCGGCCCCAGTGTGGCCGCACAAGGCAAGGAGTGCCAACGTATGTCTCGCGTCGAATATTGCCTGTCCCGCTGGCCGGCGCTTGTCGCCGGCGCCGTGCTGCTCTTAACAGCCTCGGGGTGTGTCGGTCTGACCGCCCAAATCATGTACATGATCAAAGGCAACAAGATCGAGCCGGAATGCACGGTGTCGCTAGAGAACAAGCGCGTCGCCGTGGTCTGTCTCTCGAAGGGTTCGATCGGCAACGGTAGCGAAGCTTCGGCCCTGGGTCGGGGCGTCGCGGCGATCTTGCGCACCGAGGTGAAAGAGATCGAAATGGTGCGCTTCACCGAAATCGAAGACTGGATGGATACCAACGACTGGGATCAAATCGATTACCGCGCCGTGGGACGGGGCGTGAACGCCGATATGCTCATCGCCATCGATCTCAGCTCGCTGTCGTATTACGAAGGGGCCACGCTCTACAAAGGGAAGGCGCACTACACGATCACGCTCTACAACATGGAAAAAGGCGGCAAGCAAGTTTGGCAAAAGTCCGTGCCGGAGTTCGCGTTTCCCGCGCATGGCGGCCGCCCCGCGACCGACATGGTGGAAACCAAATTCAAGCAAGACTTCCTGAAACTGGTTGCGCAAGACATCGCCCGCTGCTTCCACAGCTACGACAAGATCGAAGCCCTCGCCACCGACGCCCAAGGGTTTTGAGCGCCGTTAGCACACCATCTGGTTCCGCAACCAGACGAGCTGGATGGGGTTCGGGAGGTTGGCTCCGCAAACTACAGCTTCGGCACCGGCCGCTTGGGCGGGCCCTTGGGCAGCATCATGCGGGCATCGTTGGCCGGAGGCGGAGCATTGCCGTTGCCGCCGCCTTGGCCTGGAGGCGAGATGTTGGTGAACTCTTCCTTCCACTCCCAACCGATGGGATTTTCGAGTTCACGCTTGGCTAACAGCGCCCACGGTGTGCCGGGGTGATCGTTCACCACGCGTTCCAGGTACATCTTGGATTTCTGCGCGAGCTTCTCGTACTGACTGCCGACAGAAATGTTATCCGCAGGTTCCAAGACCCAAGTGTTGTTCTTTTCGTCCTTGAACTTCAACCCGGTCTTGGCCTGGGCGAGCATGGCGTTGTAGGCTTCGGTGCGCACCTTCACGGCCAACACGCGGCCAATGGCCAGGTCATACCCGGCTTGCCAACGCAGGTTCGTTTCGTTCAAGCGATCCGCCTCGCCTTGGGCTAAGTGTTGGTAGAGCTGCTCCACTTTGGGTTCGAGCTTGGCGGCTGCTTTTTGGGCATCACTAAGCGCGTTGGCAAACTCCGCCTCGCTCCGCTTCACGAAGCGATAGGTCGGGTTCTCCATCGGCGTCAGGGCGGAAGCGCGGGCGGCTTCCACCAGCACCTGCCGCGCCTTGTTTTGACCCACGCGACGCAGATATTCATCCGCCGAGACATAGTCCGGGCGATACTTGCGCATCACCTCGGGATCGAAGAAGTACTTGATGTGCGCCGAGTACGGTTCGACCTCACGGCGATTCACCTCGCGATTGACGTTGCGATTGGGGTGGACCGTGAAGAAGATCCCGCCTGTCTCATAGCACAACCGCGTGAGGGCGAACGGCCCAAAGCCGGAATCGATCGGATCGTCTTCTTCCTTGGAACCGGCGAAGTTCAGCTTGATGCGCTCCGGTAGGAAGCTCTCCGGCCCTTGGTCAACCGCGCCCCAGCCAGGCGTTTGGTCAAACTTCGGATCGGGATCGACCCATTTCACCATGGTTTGCTTCTGGCCGAACGGCGCCGGCACGCCGACGACGTAGACCGGCATTTCATAACGGCGACAGATGTTGACGGTCGAATCCAACCCCTGCTCTTGATCTTCGCCGGCTTCGTCGGTGAAGGCGATAATCATGACATTCCGCTCAGGTTCCTTTTTGGGACCGCTCGGAATCCGAAACTCCTTGTACTTATCGGCCGACATGTAGATGGCGGAAAAGATCCGCTCGACGCCGGTCATGTCCGGCGGGATGCTGGCAATCGCTTCCTTGATCTCCGCCAGGTTATCCGTGGGCTTCTCGGTGAGCAACGAAACCTTGTCGCCAAAACACACGATCGAAGTCAAGAGCGGCTTGTCCGCATGTTTCTTAAACGCCGGGTTCTCGGCCGCCTCGATGACGCCCAACTCGCGGTAGACTTTGTCAAAGCGCTCGACGACCTCTTCCCGCTGCTTGATCATGCTGGGGCTTTGGTCGAAGACCCACACTACCAGCGTCTTGCGCTCTTCGAGCGAGAGCAAGATTTCGTGCGTCAGGCGATCGATCGCGCCGGCAGCGCCGGTCGTCCCCTGCCCCGCCGCACCTTTCACAGCCAGGTTGGAGTTGAAGTTCAGGCCGGTCGCCTCGACGAACATGTTATTGATTTCGATAGTGCTAAAGTCGGATTCGACTTCCACTTCGTTCGGATTGGGCACCACCGAGATTTCGGAAATGATCGGCGCTTCCGAGAGGGCCATCTCCGTGCCGCTGACGCTGTTCGCCCCGACTTCCACGGCTGGCAATTCGTTGAAATAGAATTCCTCCGGCAGTTCCAACTCCGGCTCGTCTTTCTCGGCCAGCGGCGTGGTGATGATGAGCTGCACCTGATTGTTCTTGTCCGGCATCGGAATGAAACACAATGCCAGGAGCAGCATGACATGGAAGACCAGGCTGGCCATGAAGGTGGGGGAATCACCATCAAAGGGAGTCTCTTCCTCCCCCGTTCGTTCCTGCCACCACAGACGTAGCCGATTGATGAGCTTCACAGATGTCTCCTCGGGTTCACCACGTTAAGGCCGAAAGGGTCTCGACTTAACTTCTACCTCGAAAGAATGGTTCTGAGCTGCTTCCGAGCAGCCTGCCACATTCCCTAAGCATTTTCGCTAATTTGACTTAACATTGCAAGCTAGCACCTCTAACAGCGCCTCAGACGGATGCCGCTCTAGCCATATAAACGCTCCGGCGCGCGAAAAGTACTCTCAAACCTGGCCCTTTGTCGCGGATTCCCGCAACCGCTTGCCGTTGCAAGGCGTGACCCAAGCTATAGGACGAGCCTATTACCCGTCTGACGGCGGGGAAGGACTATGAACGGGCCTGAATACCGACGCTTTTGCCGCGCTCCCCACCAATGACGGCCATTATTAGCCGCTCAGCGCAATCAACGCGTCACCGATTCCCCAGGGACGAAGCCCGCGGCACCCCCTCCGCTGAGGGCAAATATTAGCGCCGCGCGCAATCATCGGGGCAGCGATTCCGTAGCGGCGTTTACGCTCCTTCTCGCGGCGCGGCTTGAGCCGTGGAACCGCGCCCGGGTTTGGGGGCTGAAGCCGAACCGCGAGAAGGGCCATGAATGGCCCTCCCTGATCGTTACGTGTGGGGCTGCGTTACCCGTGCTGAAGCACGGGCCTAATACCCGCCTGACGGCGGGAAAGGACCATGAACGGCCCTGAATACCGGCGCGTTTGCGATCGCACGCGATCGCGCTCCAGGAAAATGTAGCCGCCACGACTGCCGACGTGCCCGGCGCTTCTGCGCGCACGCGATCGCGCTCCCCCACCAATAACGGCGATTATTAGCCCCTCTGCGCCATGATCGCCACGTCCGCCCGCGACCCCTTCGGGCTCGTCCCGATGGTGAGCAAGTCGGCGAGCTAACCCCTCGCCCCCTCCTCCTTTACGACCCCAGCGGGCTCGTCCCGATGGTGAGCGAGTCCCGCAAGCTGCTTCCGCGAAATCGCACCCCACCAATGGAGGCATTCGCTAATGTCGCCTGGGCGTCAGAACGTGGCGATTTCCATAAATTCTTTTGTGATAAATACTTGCGACGATTCGCTTATGTGCAATCGTGCTAATAATTGTCCTCAAAGGGGTGGGGTTTGGGCGAGGACGACGCGATTCGGCCGTGCTTGACGCGCGACGCTGCCGGAAGCGGTTGACCGAATGTACGCACTAAATAGTAAATTACTATTGACTAACTCAGCGAACGTTTGTATGCTTACATGCCAGATCACGCTGCGAGCGTTCCCATAAATCGCCATGCGCACCAACGGGCGGGGAGCCATCGCACAGTGCTCTCAATGCCGTTTCCGACGCCGCTGCTCGAACGTCTGGGGTGTGGGCGTTTACGTTGACGCGCGCCTTGCAGACATCTAACATAAAGGAGACGTTGCTTTACGAATTCGGATCGTCGTGCCTGGCGTCGCGGCCAGGTCGGTGGCAAACGATTTTCGCCTGCAAGTTTGGGATTCTCGGTCGCTTGGGGCATTTCGAAGAAAAGGAAGATTTATCATGCGTGGGACGCAAACGCTCGGTCGAATGGCGCCTCTTTGGGTAACGATGATGGTGCTCGCTCTGCTGGCCACTGCGACGGTCACGGCCCAAGACAAGAAGGATAAGAAGGACGAGAAGCCCAAAATTCCCGCGCCGGAAGATATCGAAATTGAAACGGCCGACGGCGTCACGCTTCAAGCTACGTATTATCCCAGCTATTTGGGCAAGAAGGCGGTGCCGGTGTTGCTCGTGCACGGTTGGGAAGGCCGCCGGACCCAGTTTGAACCGCTCGCGAAGTACCTCCAGGCCGAAGGCAACGCGGTGATTGTGCCGGACCTCCGCGGGCACGGTTCAAGCAGCGTGCGTAAACTCCCCGGCGTTGCGCCTGAAACGCTGAAGCCAGAAGACCTGACCGGCCGCGACTTAGTGTATCTCGCGACCACCGATTTCATGGCGATCAAGAACGACCTGATGGAGCGGAATAATCGAGGGGAGTTCAATATCGAGCTCTTGACGATTGTCGGCGTCGACTCCGGCGCGATCCTGGCGATGAATTGGTCCGCCATTGATTGGAGTCAGCCGGATTTGCCGACCATCAAACTCGGTTATGACGTGAAGGCGGTCGTCCTCGTTTCGCCGAAACAAAAGTACAAGACGCTTTCGATGCAGGGAGCCTTGGCAAACAGGAATATGCTGTCGCAACTGTCCTTCATGATCATCGGCGGCGCGAACGACCGCTTCATGGAGCGCGACCTTGGCAGTTTGAAAAACTCGATCGGTCGTTATCACCCTGAACTCAAGCAGAAGTCAGGTGAAACAGATACGGAGTTTCGCGAGCGACTGCTGCGCGAGAAAGACTTCTTCTTCTACGACGAAGCCACGAACCTGCAGGGGATCGATTTGATCAACGCGCCGAATCTCAACGAGATTCAAAAGATTGCCGGGTTCATCAAGCTGCGGCTCAGCGATCGCCAAGAAGGAAAAGACCTTCCTGCGTGGACCGACGGTCGCCGGACGAGCGTCAAGCTCCCCGGAGCTCCTTAAGACCTTAGGGAAACGCGCCTGCGGGAATCGGCGTCAACGGCAGGTCGATCGCAGGCAGCGGTGATTGCGGCGCGGCTGCTTGCGGTTGTTTCACGGGGGCAGGCAGTTCTTCCACGTGCGGCCTGTCGGTGTTCTGGCCGCCGTTTGGTTGGACGGGAATCGTCAGCGTCACGCCCAGCGGGAGCGGGTCCGGCGCGGCGAGCACGTCACGATTGGCCTGCCACAGTGCTTCCGCCAGAGCGGCATTTCCCCAATAACGCTCGGCGATTTTGGCCAGCGTGTCGCCATCGACAATGCGATGTGTGCGAGGCTCGTCAGGCTTTGCAGTGGCGCGCGTGCCAGGTTGCAGCAGTTGCAACGGCCGGGGCGCTGGAGGAAGGTTCGCGGTTGGGGGCGGCGCGGTCGGCGGCGGCGGACGATCCTCTAGCAGTGGGTGATAACGCTCCGGCAGTTCCGGCGGCAGTCCGTTGTCTTCCAGTTGGCTCCGTGCAATCCGCGGGGCGGTGAACGGATTCTGAGGAGGCGCGTCGTGGTCGTATAAACCAATCGCAGGCGAGGGCGCGCTCTGCGTCGATAAGTGGAGCGGCAGCTCCGGCAGTGGAGCCTCTCGAATGGGAACAGGCGCTGGCAGGTTTTGCGGCCTAGGCCGCGCGAAGGGGAGCGCTGCCGCGACCCCTAAGCCCACAATGCCTGCGACGGTAAGTAACTGACGACGACTCATCACGCCTCCGCTTGCAAAGCGGTCCGCGAAAAGGGAGCGGCCCGCATCGCCAATCATCGGAAGCGGGGCGGGAGAGAATTCAGTCTGGCGCGTCAGCGTCTTACAACAACTACAAACCACAAGGTCTTCGAGCCAACTACAGATTCTGTCAGTCATGTCTTGTTTGTATTCGTTTAACGGCCAGCGGAATCTGCTACGAAGCCGAAAGGCTGGTTTTCGTTCGGTCTTTGGAGTTACAAATCTCGTCGAGTGAATCTTCGAGACATCGCCAGAAGTAAAAGTCGTATGCTGAATTACGCTGCTGCGGCGTATCCGTCGTAGGCAACATTTCCTCGAGCAGAGCCACATCGACATTTTCGGCAAAGGAGCGCTTCGCAATCGATTCACCATTGGCTTTGCCTGCGCCTACGCTATTGAGATAGTTCGTGGTCACAACCGCATCCGACGGCGCAACGAACCAATCACCGGAGACATCGAAGAACGGCGCCGGGGCGCGGCCGGGCATCGTCGTATGTGGAATTTCGTAGGGGCCGAAGGCATTGATTTGGTTGACGATGAGCACGGCATCGAGCGGTGTGACGAAACCATCTGCGTTGACGTCGAAGGGATTCTTCGCCCACTGATGGGAGAATTCCCAGACGGCTGGCGGCGGCTCGGTTTGCAGGACGACGTCGCGAAGAAGGTTTGCGCCGGCAGCGACGTCGACGACGGTGATTTGCAGCGCGACGGTGGCTTCGGAAGCATTGACTTCCTGCCCCAGTTTCAAATAGAGACCGCCATCGACGATTTCAAAACGCGAATCGCTGAGCAGATAGGTATAGTTATTGTTCTGGTCGGGATCGGTAATGCGAATTGCGGCGATCCACGCGCCCGCCAAACTATGAAAGACCTGATTGCGCGAGAGACTGAGATCGGTTGGAACTTCCCCCAGATCCTCCACCGGAATCACAATCATCTGTTCAATTGACAAACCACCGGTGTCCGTGGCGGTTACGGTGAGCGACACTTGCGATTGCTCCTCATAATCCAAACTCTGGCCGGCCTTGAGTTGCAGCACTGCATTGACGATTTCAAAGCGAGCGTCGCTCACACTGAAGGTGTGCGTGTCGCCGATATCCACATCTTCCACATGGACCGCGCCCACAATCGCACCCGCGGCGTTTTCCGGAAGGGGCTGCACATCAACCGTTAACGCAGAGGGAGCAGAGTTGCTGGGGGCGACTTCGATTTCAAACGTCAGCGTGTCGGCCAGCACCGGCGATCCATTGTCGCTGGCTTGGATCGTGAGCGCGTAAACGCCAATTTGCGCTTCTGACGGTTGCCAGCTTACCTCGCCTGTGGAGGAATTCAGCGACAGCCCAGCGGGAACACTTCCAACGAATGCGTAGCTCAAAATATTGACAGGCAAGTCGGCATCCGTCGCCATGACGGTGAACGCCAGCGATTGATTCGCGCGAACCTGGCGATCTGCGACAGGCGCCAACTGCGGCGCGACATTGACTTCGAACACTTGTATGGACAACGGCACATCGACGCTGCCCACATGCGGGCCGGCATCGGATACGCGAATCACGATAGGATAAACTCCCGGGCCTTGGGCTTCCGTGGGTGTCCACGTGATCTGGCCGGTGAGCGGATCGATTGCAAGCCCTAGAGGCGCGCCGCCGACGAAGCTAAACGCGAGTGCTTCGTTGTCGGGATCGGAAGCGCTGAGCTGGTAGGAAAGTTGCGCAAGTTCGTTTACTACCAACTGCGTCGGCGGATTGACGACCGGCAAGTCGTCGAACTCGGCTACTTGAAGCGTGAAGGATTGCTGCGCGACGGCGTTCGGCGTGCCGTCATCCGTGGCGATCAGCGTGATGTCGAAGTTCTGGCCGCCTGCGGATTCAGGCGGGGTCCAACGAACGGTTCCGGTGAGCGGATCGATAGTCATACCGTCAGGAAAACCAGCGGCGA
>CAUJKE010000004.1 GCA_963205385.1 Planctomycetota bacterium
GCGCGTCCCCTTCGGTAGCGGCGTCCACCAGCACATATTGGGCAATCGTGGCGACGTAGAAGGACATGGTTTCTTCCCTGGGTTGGAGTTCGCGAAGCGCCGTATGCCGACGCGAGTTGCGGCGCAGGTTTGGCCAGTTTGCGGCCCGGCGCGTCCCGTTGGCCAAGGACGCGTCCCTAACGCCAAAACGCCCACACGGGCGAACGTGGGGCGTTGGGCGGGATCGTCGTCGCGCTTAGCCGTTGGCGGCGAACTGCCCGCGGTCCGTCTTCTTGAACCGGGCTTCGTTGCCCTTGGTAGCGATCTCGCGCAAGATGGCGCTGTAGAGCGTGGCGTGGGGCGTCTTGCCGCCGGGGCTCGTCCACAGTCCCTTCGCCGCCATCGCTTCGATCATCTGCTTGGCGTTCATGGGTTCCGCCGAATCGGCCAGCACCTTAGCCGCGGCATCGATGGCGGACAGTTTGCGATCGGTCTTGGGCGTCTTGGGCGCTTTCGCCTTCGTGGTCGGCGCGGCCGCGTCCGAGGGCGCTGTCGCCTCCGCATCCTTCGATGCCTTTGCCGTCTGGCCTTTGGCCTTCCCCTTCTTGCCCTTCGCGGGCTTCTCGATCACCGCGCGATCCGCGAGGCAGACGGTGCAATGCTCGACGCCATCGGAATCCGTATCCCACACGTGGCCAGCGGCGCAGGGATCGACGGCGGGTTCGGGGGTGGCGACGGGTTCCGTGGCGGGCGTGACCTTGTCGTCAGCAGGTTTCTTGGCCGGCGCCTTCTTCGGCGCTGCTTTGCCCGAGGCCGACTTCGCCTTGGCGGTTTTCGTTGCTGCGGCATTGTTGGCGCTCGGGGCGGACTTGCTGCTGGAAGCTTTCGTGGTCTTGGTCGTCATGGTCTGGTCCCTTTCAAGTTCGCGATGGAAATGGCTGCCATCTTCAGGCCCGCAGAACCACCTGCGGACGACGCCCGTAGGCGTTTCGGCTGTGGTTCAATGCGCCGCGCTCCAGGCCCGTTTCGTTCCGTAACCCAGTTGCTGGCCTTCGCAGATGTAGACCACGTCGTCGGCTTCGACGTCGCCGTCATCGTTCGGATCGTCGTCGCCTTCGTCGTTGATCTCCGCGCCCGACGCGAGGCCGAAGATGTCGTTCTCGAATGGCCAGTTGCTTTGCGTCATGAGCCGTACCTCGGCGTCCCCGCCAATCTCGTCGCGGTAGTCTTCGAGGCGTTCGATCAGTTCGTTGATGGTCATGGTTCGGGTTCCTGTGGAAAGGGATAAAAGCGGGTTAGCGGTTGTTGCCTTCCAAAAACGCGATCACCGCCCCGAGCCGGTTATTAACCTCGTTCATCTCGCCCACGTGGCCCCAGTTGATCGGGCATTCGTCGTTGCCCGGCGCGGGGAGGTCAAAGAGCAATTCCCGAATCCGTTCGAGTTGGTCTTGCGCGATCAGGTGCGCGTGTTCGTAGGCGGGTTCGGCTTCGAGCTTCGGCTTGCGGTTGGGGCGGGCGGTCATGTTCGTTCTCCGGTTGGCGGTGGTTTGGGAATCGCGTTCCAACAAACACACATGAGCCATGAGTTCCGAAGAACATCAAGCGCAACCGGGAAGAATTCTGCCTGAATTCAGAAAGAATCCGGCAATGTTAAACGTGGCAAAGTGTGGGCAGAGCGAGCCCCCAAAAGACTGCGCCAAATTGATGACCGTAACCTGGCGTCGAATCGCCTTGGGTTCGCTGCCGATCGCAGGCGGCGCAATGAAGTGCGATCCGTAGATCGTGTAGCGCGTCGTGGGTGCGTTCGACCAGTACGCCGACCCTGACGGGATTGGCGGCGCAAACGACAAGAGCAATTAAGTGCCAGAGTGATCTTGAGGAGCAGCGATTCGATTTGTCCGACGGTCAATTCGTCTGATGGCTTCGCAGGAACGGAACGTTCGTGAAGGACCTGCCGTTTTCCATTGTCTTCATTGCTTCCAAATGCAAGCTGTGTGTAAGCGCCCAACAGAACCATTGTTGTTGGGCGGGGTAGGCTGGTGGCTTTCTGACGTTCTTGACGGGAGCCAGTGGGATGTTACGCGGTGCTAGCGCGGAGAAGCGCGAGGAGTGGGGCGAGCGATTGGCGCGGTTTGCGAAGGCGAAACAAACGGTCGCCGAATTCTGCCTTCACGAAGGCGTTTCGCAGCCTTCGTTTTATCAGTGGAAGAAGAGATTGGCCGCGACTCGCGCAGATTCGCGAGCGAAATCAGCCGAGACGCCAAGCGGCTTTCAGCCCGTGCAAATCATCGCGCCCGCGCAGTCTCGCCGGCCAGAAACGATTATTCGCTGGGGGCAAGACCTTCAGATCGAGCTCGGTAGCGACCTGGCCGTGGTCGAAGTGGTCGTCGCTCAGTTGCTGGAGGCTGCTCGCGGCGCGAATGTTCGCGGAGGCGAAACATGCTGACCCTCGCCGCCACCACCAAGATCTTCGCATATCTCCCGGCGGCCGACATGCGCAAGGGATTCGCGGGTCTGTCCGCGATTATCCGCGAAGAGTTCCGAGCGGATCCCACGGACGGCAGCCTGTTTCTGTTTATCAACAAGCGCCGCGACCGAATGAAGCTGCTGCACTTCGCCGACGGCGGCTTCTGGCTCTACTATCGCCTCCTGGAAGCCGGCACGTTCGAAACACTCCAGCCTTCGAATCACCACGCCAGTCAATTGCAACTCGATGCCACCGAACTAGCGATGCTGCTCGCGGGCGTTTCGTTGGCGCAAGCCGGCAAACGACGAAAACGCTTCGCCGCGTGAACTGCGGCGCACGTTCATCGCTGCCAGTTAAGCGAGGCCGTAAACGCTCTTCGTTGACGTCGCCGAATTAGTTTGCATTTCTTGGCAAAATATCGCCGCAGTACCCTTGCGCTCTGGACGATTGTTGCTATTGTTGGAGCCATGCCAAACCCAGCTGCCTTATCGAAGACCCAGCTACTTGAAATGCTCACAGCGCAGCGCGAGCAACTCACAATGCGGAGCCGTGAAGTTGCGCAGCTGTCCGACATCATCCAGCAGAAGGACGCGAAGATCGCGCAACTGGAGAACGAGTTCCTCAAACTGTGGCAAGCACGATTTGCGGCCAAGAGCGAGCGTTATCTGGACGATCCGGATCAACTGCGGATCGACTTCGGTGACACGGATGAAGCGGCCGATGCGGCTGAAGGTTTGGCGGAGGCCCTCGAGGAAGTGGGCATCACCCCGCCGCCCAAACGTCGCCAACCGCGTCGCAAGCGTGACGAAAGCCTGCCAGCTCACTTGCCGCGCGTTGTCATCCCGATGGACGCCCTGGAAGCCGACAAGCACTGCGATGAGCATGGCGAAAAGCAACTGTTGCCGGAAGACATGTGGGACGTTGTCGAGCGGTTGGTATACAAGCCTCCGCAATTGTTCGTGGAAGTGCGCAAGTATCCGAAGTATGGCTGTGAAGGCCAACCTCAGTGCGGCCTGGCAGCGGCCGAGCGTCCCACGGGAATCGTCGAAGGCGACAAGTACGACACTTCCATCGCCGCCGAACTGATCACCAACAAATACGCCTATCACCTGCCGGTCTACCGTCAGCAAGATCTGTTCGCGGGGAGCGGCTGGACGCCTTCTCGCAGCACGCTGCTGAATATCCTGACGCAGTGCTTCTTCATCGTGACGCCGCTGCTGCACTACTTCCAGCGCGTCCTGCAAAACGACCGGCATGTCGCGTGCGACGACACGGGACTGACGCTGCTGTATCCGAAGGACCCCCAGGAGTTTGACCTGAGCGATCCCAAGCAGCGGCGGATCGCCGAGGTCTTCGCCGAAGCGGCGGCGGCCAACAAACCAAGCATCAACGCGAAAATGTGGGGCTACCGCGGTCAAACCGTGAAGCTCAACGTGTTCGACTTCACGGTCAGTCGGCATCGCGATGGCCCCGAGTTATTCTTCGAGGATTACACCGGTACCATTCTAGGCGATTGTTGGCACGGCTTCGGCGCGATTGCGGCCGCGTCCGACGGCGCGATCGTGCGCGCCGCCTGCAACAGTCACGCGCGGCGGAAGTTCGAGGACGCGACGGACTATCCGGCGGATCGAAGAAAGTGGCTGAAGTGGTATCAAGAGCTGTTTGACATCGAGACTCGTGTCAAGAACTTGTCGGAGGAAGGACGCCTGCAACTCCGGCAGTCGGAGGCGCGGGCGGTCTGGGATGCGATGCGCGCGGAACTCGATGCGATCGACGACCGCATCGTGCAAGTGGTGTTGCCCAAGAGCGAGTTGCGCAAGGCGTTGAACTATCTGCGCAATCATTGGACGGAGTTGACGCGTTACCTGGACGACCCGCAGTTGCCCATGGACAATAACGAATGCGAACAGCTGATGAAACAAGTCGGACTGGGCCGCAAGAACTGGCTCTTCGCGGGCAGCGTTGCCGGCGGCGAGCGGAATGCCGGTTTTTTAACGCTGACCAGCAGCGCGCATCGGAATGACTTGGACGTTCGCGCTTATCTCAATGACATTCTGCAACGGTTGCTCGCGGGCGAGACGGACTATGAACCGATGTTGCCGTGGAACTGGGGGGCGGCGCACCCGGAAAGCATCCGCGAGTTTCGTCGCGAGGAGCGCCGGCAACGCGACGTCCGCAAGCAAACCGACCGCGCCAAGCGCCGCGTTCGCCAGCGGCAGTTAGCAAACCGAGCGACGAAATAGTCCGCCACGGAATCCCTCCGTCTCCCCGCCAACCCGAAGAACCGCCACCGTTCTGTTGGGCGCTTACGATTCAATTGGAAGCACGCCGATCGCTAGCAGAGCCCAGATCGTCCATCGCATATAGCAGTTCTCCATTTTCGGCCACAAAAAAATGGCATTAAGCAAGTCTCTATCAAGAAAAGCGAGAAGTGCGCGCGAAAAGGGTAACTCGCAACAGAAGATTTTTCGAAAACTCGCGTTACCTGGGCAGAGTCGGGCGCAAGAGGAGGCTGCGCTGCGTTAAATTCGCGGTGGGTGCGTGGAGGCGGCTTCCAAGGCGACTATTCGGGACTGGAAGGCGCTAGCGTGGCCTCTGATGGCTTTACCATCGCCTGGGCTTCCGCGTCGAGCAAGTCGAGCGTGAGTCGCCGGTTCCAGGGCAGAGAAGCTGGATCTTTCGTGCTTTCGGCTAGCATTTGCGCACGGCTCTCCTGCGCCTTGGCAAGCCATTGAAGCGCTTGGTCATGCTGTTCTAGTCGCTCGTGTGTCATGGCGAGGAAATACCAGGCATAAGCAGGGGACAAGTTGGCATCATCTGGTTCCGCGAGGCACGCGCGGAGTGACTGCTCCGCCTCTGCAAATCGCCCCAGGCGAAATTCCAATCCGCCAAGCGATAATTGCGATTGTCGATCTTTAGTGAGCTTTGTTCTTGCGTGTTCCAAGAACTTGGTCAGGGCTTGGGTGTCGTCTTCGACCATTGGCCCGAGTGCGCAAGTCCACACCCCCCAATAGATTTCATCCGCGTCAGTGCAGTCCTTGAGTTGGTTGACCAATTCTCCACATCGCTTGTGAAAACCCGTTGGGGTGGCCGCCAAAGTCATGAGCGCGACAGAATAATGTTCGTGCGCCCCCGAGTCCGGGTTAATCACGTGATCAAGCTCGACACGAGCCAAGTCTCTTTCATTCATTGCCAGCAATATTTTGGCACGTTCCTTCCGAAAGTGATCCGGGACTTGATCGCGCGCGATTTTCTTGGCCATCAAATCGAGGATGCCTTGTCGGAAACCCACATCGGGACAAGCGGCAACTTCATGGGGCGAAAACCATGGGCGTGTGTCCCTGAGATATGCCGACATAAATGCCTCCATATCGGCCAGTGCGGCGGCGTAATTTTTGAGACGAAACTGAGCTTGGCCACGCTCCAAATAGTCGGGATTAGGAACACTCTCCCAGATACTGATCGCCCGTTGAAGAGCCTTGACCTCGTCATCGAGCCTGCCTTGGCGTCGGAGGAGTGTACTGAGTTCGAACAAACGACGTGCTGTTGCATGGTCAGGTGCCGCGCTGGTCACAAGATCTTTGTACTCGTCGGCCAGTGAAGTCTCTAACGTTTTGCTTAATTCCATTGTCTCTTGCGCGGCGGCGCTCCACTCTTCCCGCTCCGAGGCAAGCTTTGAAAGATTTTTCAACCGGGAAAGGATGTTTGGAATCTGTTGCAATGCGTAGGCATTGCTTGCATCATGCTTCGTAATTGCTTGATACGCGACACTCGCTTGCTTGAGCCCATCGACCGCCTCGGGAATCCGGTTTTGCTCCAGGAGAAGATCGACCATGGGGAAAAGTTGATTGAAGGCGCGATCATGATATAGGCGGTTTCCAGGAGACTCGACAATCAGGCTCACTAGGCAATCGCTACCACGCCTGTAGGTATTCGCAGCTTCATTTGAGTGGCCATGATTTTGCTGAACATTCCCCAACTGACCGCAAGAATGAGCTACTTCTTGGCGCCAAAAAGCGTTACGAGGTTCGTCGTGTAACAGTCTTTCAAAAATCGCTAAGCCCTGCCTAAAAGCAGTCTCAGAAAGTTTAGAGTCCGAGTCGTTCTTTGCAAGTTGGCCCAATCGCCACCAACCGTAGGCAGCTTGATCTGCGCCCTGCTGCGACGAGAGATCGCCTTCTGCAAATGCGGATGTACGAGATACGCATTTTTGCAACAAAGCGTCATTCGCGTTGCTTGTCTGGCGAGAATGCAAGTAGCATTCGAGCCCAATGGCAACATCGTTTAAACTGGAATGCGCGTGCGGCTGATTCAATCGCTCTTCAATGTCTATTGCAAC
>CAUJKE010000005.1 GCA_963205385.1 Planctomycetota bacterium
GCCGACAACCAGACCGCGTCGCTCGCGGACTGGAATTACGATCTCTTGCCGATCGAGCTTGGTGAATTGCAAGCGGCCAACTACGACCTCGGTCTGCTGGGTTTCGACCAGGACGAACTCGCCAAGCTGCTCGGCGGCGACTTGCAGGAAGGCCTGTGCGACCCGGACGAGGTTCCTGCGCCGCCCGACGAAGCGATCACGAAGCCCGGCGACCTGTGGATTCTCGGCGATCACCGATTGCTATGCGGCGACTCGTCGAAGCCCGCGGACGTGGATCGGCTGCTCGACGGCGCGACGATTCAGCTCGTTAACACCGATCCGCCCTACAACGTGAAGGTCGAGCCGCGCAGCAACAACGCCATCGCGGCAGGTAACAGCAGCTTTGCGAACTCGAACAAGCATCATCAGAAGTTCGATCTGGAACGCCACCCCGAGAAGGCGAAGGCGACGCACAAGAAGATGCGAGCCAAAGATCGACCGCTCGCAAACGACTTCGTGACCGACGAAGCATTCGACGAACTGCTCGATGCCTGGTTCGGCAACATGGCCCGCGTGCTGGAGGCCGGACGTGGTGTCTATATCTGGGGTGGGTACGCCAACCTCGGGAACTATCCACCGTTCTTGAAGAAGCACGATCTGTACTTCAGCCAAGGCATCGTGTGGGACAAGCAGCATCCGGTGCTGACGCGCAAGGACAGGATGGGTAGCCGTGTGGAACGCGTGCGGTTCGCGTGGGAGCGGGGAAAGGTGGGCCTGCTAGACTAGCGAAATAGTTGCTCCCGCGCCGCAACAAAGCGGTGCTTCATTCGTTTAAAGCATTCTTGCGCGTCGCAAGCCATAATCGCCAATTCTCGATGCTCTTCTTACGTTGTTCTAAGGGGGCTTGGGCATCAAGATTTCCCATATCCTGCCACAACTTCAGCCATCGGCCTTCTTCGTCTGACGTGTAAACATTCTTAGGGGCATCGTTCAACATATCCATCGTTACCTCTCGAATAACTACCTCCGCGTTTTTTCGTTTTTCGTAGTCATCAGATAACATCAGGTTCAGCATGTGTTGTAATACGGAAGGACCAATTTGGATTAATTCTCCGACAGCAGGGGTATAGCCATCATGCACCGGCCCGTAAGGCATTTCGTGAATCTTCTCCGTCAATTCTTTAATCCTTGCGTCGCCGCTGATCGTTGTAACAGGCTTCATATCGCCTCCAGCATCTGTTTTGAAGCAGCCAGCAAAACATAAGAAATTCAAAAGCAATACCGATCTGGCGATTTTCGAGAATCCCAGCACTCTACCATCCATCACACTCTCGTTGCTGATTGTCACGGGCGCTGTAGTTCCTCAACAATGTTCTTGAAGAAAGGGGTGTTATCTGGCCACTTCGTCGGAGTCGCTTGTCGAAAATGATTGCCACCATGAATCCTCTGAAACATCGTCGCTGCCCGAACAAACGAGCCAGATGGCTCATCGGCCACGCCAATGGGGAGGAGTGCGACAGTCCCTTTCTTGGATTGGTAGCCCCAAGTGATGGCTCCCAAGAGCACGACGTGTTTCTCAGTGACACCAACAGCGCAAGTTTCGAACTCATGCGTCCAACTCAAGAAGTTGTGCCACGCAGGCCAGTCGTAAAGCGACGCATATTGCGGATTCTGTGCGTCGTTAGACCCGTCTTGTGTGCGATCTGCCCAAGCAAAATGGTCGCGGTAAAAATAGGACGTGTTACCCGCCCGAAGTTTTGGGCCGGAAACATCTAAGTGCCAACCCTCAGCAGTGCGAATTTTCTCGATTGTGGGATCTTTCTTCTGAAGTTGTGGATCATTGTGTTCTACGAACTTTGCCGCCTGAATCAACCGAATCGATTCGAATTGCGGACAGTTGTCCTTGTCAGGGAAAAAGGTAATCGTTCCTCGTAGGCCCGAATTACGCCATTGTGTAGGACGCATGACGATCACAAACTTTCCCCGCTCGCTTGGCAAAGTAAGTTCTTGGCGGTGGATATCGCCTTGATAAATCACATTTTCGGGATCGTCCCTGAGCAACTGTGTCTCAAAGCCGGGCTTGAAGCGGGGCCCTTGTCGAGGGACAGCTTCCTCCAGTCCACTAGGATCAGTCGCATTCGTCGGCGAATTCCCGACGTATCTCCGCAGATTGGCGTCTCCGGCCTCGTAACCGAGTGGATCGGCGACCTGGTCAAGCATCGGTGCGAAGCGACTCAGACGATTGAAGGAGCGGGTGCTGGTGGGAGCGGTCAGGGTGGTTGTCATAAGCGTACCTCGATGCTCGAAAAGAGTTCGTCGATGATTTTGGAATTGGGAAGAGTGGATTCTTGCTGCACAACGATCTGATTGCGGCCGCGACGGCTAGCGATCTCGTCTAGCAACAAGCCAAACGTATTGGGGTGGCCTGCTTCGTTTTCTACAAACAGATGGTCGCCGCGCATGGTCGAGATGACCATTTGGTGCTTGTAGATCGCCCGATTGGTCGGGAAGAGCTGCCGGGCCAGCAGCCAGTCTGCCTCGGAGGCGAGCATCAGATCTTCGCGGTTCTGCTGCTTGCCCAAGTCCTGAAGATGCCGCGCCCGGAGGCTGATAAATATGCCCAGCATTTCACAGGGGCGCACGGCGCGCAGATCGGAACCGCTCGTGATTGCAATTGCCGGCAGTTTCTTCTCTCTGATGAGGTAATCGTCGGGGTCGGACTTGAACCCGCCATGACCAGCCTGCGTCGCCTCAATGTTGTAGATTACCTCGCCATCGTCGAAACGCAGAATGTAATGCGATACGACGCAGGCGAGCGAGACGGGCCAACCCATCCGCCAGCCCATCGCTACGTGCAGAGCGGCTAGGTTGCCACAGGTGCCCTCGCGGGTATCGAGCACGCCGTTCAGAAAAACGTCCGACGGATTGGTGTAGAGGATCCGGGATACGTCGCGCTGGTGCTGGTTGTACTGAATGCCGACTTCCAGATCGAGGTACTGGCAGACCATGCCCAAGCGGAAGTACCGAATGTCGTTCTCCCAGTCTTGGGGCGATTGATGGAAGTGCGGCTCCCATTGCGGCAGGCAGCGGCGGTTCAAATCCAGCACCCAGCCGTCCACGATGTCCTGGTAGTGCCGGATGTCGAGGTCAGCGAGCGACGGAACGCCCTTGGCCACGATGAGATTCATGGCCAGCGGATCAACCGTCGCCAGTTGCTCATCGGACATCTTCGCCAGATCGGCAGCCGTCAATTTCGAGTAGTCCCGCTCCCAATCAATGCTGGAAGGGACCATTACCGGACAGGCTAAACCCCGAGTAGGCATCATGTTCCAACCTCGGCAAGAAGACTCGATCCCTCAAGAACTGGGGGAATTCTAGCCGGTTGAGAACGCCGGCACAATCAGCTGTCAAGGGCGGGGAGGGAAAAAATCTAAATCGCTTTTACGAATCAGCCCTGCCGCAGGAAATAAGGGGTTAGACGGGCACGGTGCCCGCCAGCGGATTCCAGATGAAAGGGAGGAGAGCATGGGTACGGGATTGACCTTCGAGGAGTACATCGAGCTAACGGCCATGCCGTTGGCGGGCGCGGACCCGGTCTTTGTTCAGGTGGTCGAAGAGGAGCGGGAGCGGATGTTCCCGATGAAACTGGTGGTCGCGGCGAACCACCTGCGGTCGCGGGGCTACGACTGCCGGCCGGAGTCGCTCGAGTTGCTGATCCGCAACGGCATCGTGACGCCGGCGGACCCCGACGCTTGGTCGCGGGCGGACGTTGATGAGGCTGCGGCCCATTTCGAGGCGTGCGAGCTCTTCACGCCTTACGCCGCGATGTGCGTGGCGCTCGGCTGCCGCTACGCCGACTTCAAGCGTCCGCTACGCGAGGCGGCAGAACGGGAGTCGCGAAAGTACGGTCGGCGGGTTCGGGACGACGACCAGCTGTTCGTCATGCACCGATTTCCGCCGCGCGGCGTGACGGGCGACGACGGCAAGTTTGACATCAAGCCGGCCGTCATTTCCTTCACGCTCTGCGACGACATTCGGGAGCGTCTCGAACGTGGCGAGGAGGTCTAAATGGATGACTCCGAACCGCGCGAGCTCGAACTGACGCCCGACCTGATCGAGTACGCCAATTCGATCGCGCTCCACGAAGCCGAGAAGCGCTGTCCGAAGTACGTCGATTACGGGGACGTTGCCCAGGAAGTGCTTTTGCACCTGATCAGCAAGCCGCCGAAGTACGATCCCGCCAAGGGCGCGTCGGCCAAAACGCTGATCCACACGATTGTCCAGCGCGGCGTGCTCAAGTACGTCGCCCGCCAATGCCGGCACGCCGGCCGTTTCAAGCAGGTCGATGAAGCAAAGCCGGAGGCACCCGAGGATGACGAGCAACTTCGTCCTCAGCGGGATGCCGCCGAGCGTCGCCCGGTTGACCGGACGACCAAAAATTACACGACCGACGACGTTCTGCAGTTCATCGACAACGAAGAAAGTCGTGAGCTCTGCCGAACGCTCATTGAGTGCGACAACAACGTTAGCGAAGCGGCGCGACGGCTCGGCGTGGTCGAAGGGACGTTGCGGTATCGGCTCAAAATGCTCGCCCCCAAATTGATTGCGGCGGGCTTCAATCCATTCAACAAGGAGGAATTTCAATGACGACAGCGGTTGATGAATTGCTCCTCTCGGCCGCCGAGGTAGAGATTCAAGCGACGGGCAAGCCGCCCGCGGTGACCATCGTCGCCTACACCGGCGGATTGATGTCCGTGCCCGGTTGGGGCCCGGTGGCCATCGACCTGGCCGGCATCGACGCCTCGGCCGAGCAGGTCGGCATCCTGGCCGACCACAATTCGTCGCTAGCGGGGATCGTCGGGCACGGCAAGGCGGTCGTTGCCAACGGCCGCTTGCTGGTGCAGGGGACGATCACTCCCTCGACGGACGCGGCGCGGCAGGTGGTCGAACTGGCCAAGGGCGGGTTCCGCTTCCAGGCGTCGGTCGGCGTCGCACCGCTCGAGTACGACCGCGTGCGGGCCGGCGAGTTGGTCGAAGTAAACGGGCGGGCGCTCAAAGCGCCGGCCAGCGGGTTCACGCTCGTGCGTGCGGGCGTGCTCAGGGAAGTCAGTATTGTCGCCATCGGTGCCGACGCAGGAACGTCGGTTTCGATTGCGGCCAACGGGAAGGAGCAGAGCATGTCTCAAACGGAAACGCTCACCGCCGAGCAGATTCGGGCCGACGCCCTAGCGGAAACGACTCGCATCAACGCCATCCGTAAGGCCTGTGGCGGGCGGTTCGGCAACATCGAGGCCACGGCCATCTCTGAAGGCTGGGACGCCCAGCGGACGGAACTGGAGGTGCTGCGGGCGCGGCGGCCGATCCCGCTCTCGACCCACCAGCGCGAGGAGCCCGCCTCGCGCTTTGTGCTCGAAGCGGCGATCCTGGCCCACATGAACTGCGAGCACCTGGCCGAGAAGCACCTGGGTGCCGACGCCGCGCAGCGGGCCCGCGACCTGCGGGCCACGAACCTCGTCGATCTGTGCCGCGCGGCCCTGATGCTCGATGGCCGCGACGCCCCGCACGGCCGCGATGGGCTGATCAAGGCGGCGCTCAGCACCTACTCGTTGCCGACCGCCCTGGGCGACGCGGCCAACAAGTTGCTGTTCGAAGCCTACACCGAGTCGCCGGCCACCTGGCGGGCGTTCGCCTCGGTGAAGTCGGCCGTCGATTTCAAGCAGCACACCGGCATTCGCATCAGCGACACCGGAGAGTTGACGCAGCTTCCGCCCGGCGGCGAGATCAAGCACGGCAGCGTGAAGGAGGCGATGTACGGGTACTCCATCGATACGTTCGCCAAGATGCTGTCCATCGACCGGCGGGACATCATCAACGATGACCTCAGCTTGTTCGATGATACGGCCCGCTCGCTGGGGCGGGCCGCGATGCGGTCGCTCAGCGACCTGGTCTACAAGGTGCTGCTGGCCAATGCCAATTCGTTCTTCGGCGGCGGCAACGGCAACTATGACGCCGGCGCGGGGACGGCGCTCGCTTCGGCTTCGCTGGCGACGGGCATCGCCCGCATGCTGGCGCAGCGCGACGACGAGTACCGCGACCTCGACATCCGCCCGCGCACCCTGCTGGTTCCGCCCGAACTGCAGCAGACGGCGAAGGAACTCCTGATGAGCGACTTCATCCAGCGGGCCAACAACGACCTGCCGACCGGCAACGCACTGAAGAACTCGGTATCGCTGGAGGTCGAGCCGCGTCTGTCGAACGACGAGCGGTTTGAAGGCACTTCGGCGAAGGCGTGGTACCTGTTCGCCGGTCCGGCCGACGCCGCTTTGATCGTGGCGTTTCTCCAGGGCAAGCAGTCGCCCACCGTCGAGTTCTTCGGGTTCGACGCCGACCCGAACACGCTCGCCGCGACCTGGCGGGTCTATCACGATTTCGGTGCGGCCCTGGCCGACCACCGTGCTGCCTACAAGGCAAAGGGCGAAGTCTAATCGCCCGTCCCACCTACCCACCGAACCAACGAATGATCTACCGACCGACCTCGCCGCTTGGCGACGCGGTCCGCAGGCTGACCCCTGCGGGCCGTCGCCCTTCTCGCTGCCTCTGGCAGCACACGGCTTTTGGAGGAAACGGTCATGCCGGAAACGATGGAGAGCATCGGCAAATACGACGTGCGCGTGGCGTTCACGACGCCCGCGGAGAATGAGGACTATCGCCAGCGCCGCACCGACGCGCTGACCGCGTGGCTGCTCGCGCAGTGGGAAGCCCAGCGCAAGGAGGACGAGCATGGCGACGCTCTTTCTGCCGGCTAACACCGTGCGGTTCTATAACGACGGTCCGGAAGCGCCGCAGACGCCCGAGTTGCAACTGGCGGAATGGCATTACCGTCAAGCCTTCCTGGCCGGCGCTCGCGAGGTCGCCGGTTGGAGCGTGCCCAACGTATTCTCGCTGGCACAGATTTGGGATGAGCGCGAGGCGGCGCGCCTCGCCGCCGAAGAGCGCGTGCCGAGTTCCATTCTGTTTGGGCATCCTCATCTCGCTAGCGAACAGATTGTCTACCGCGTGGGCCACGAAATTGCGGCGTCGCGGACGCGGGGCCGGTGTCAAGCGCTCGAAATGGCCAAGCAGTTGTGGTGGGAGCTTGGCGACGCCGGCCTGAGCGACCAGCAGATCCGCGATGCGATCATGAAGCCCTGGTTGAATGCGGTGGTCGTTTGGGTCGGCCGCGCCATCAACCCGCAGCGCGTCGATGTTCCACCGCGCCCCGAGGACTTTTTGACAGGCGACCAGCGACGCATGCTCGAAGCCCCGAAGCAACCAGCACCGAAACCACCAGCGCCGAAGGCGACGCCCAGCCCGATGCCGGTAAAGCCCGAGGCGATCATCAGGAGATTAACCAACGTGGACCGCGAACTACTCGATTGGTTGTGGCCAGGGCGCATTCCGCTCGGCAAGCTTACCTTGTTGGCCGGCGACCCAGGCTTGGGCAAGTCGTTTGTGACGCTCGACATCGCGGCGCGCGTCTCGCGGGGCATGCCCTGGCCCGATCTGCCGCTACTCAAGCAGTCGCCGGCGGGCGTCGTGTTGTTCAACGCCGAGGATGACCTGGCCGACACCATCGCGCCGCGCCTCGATAAGGCCGAGGCCGACGACCGCAACATTCTGGCGGTCGAAGGGGTTTCGATGATGGGCCAGCGCCGGCACTTCTCGCTCGAACAAGACCTGCCGCGCTTGGCGGA
>CAUJKE010000006.1 GCA_963205385.1 Planctomycetota bacterium
TCAATCGCGTCGTTGCGGCGATACACGACTTCCTGCCCCAAAAGCGCGAAATAACGCCCCAAGTTATGCACGAAGCTATCGTAGTTGACGATCAGCAGGATCATGGCGTAAGGGCTCGCAGCAGACCCAAGGCTTTGTGCCAGGTCTCTTCGTACTCGCGCTCTGGGTCGGATTGGGCCACGATGCCCCCGCCTACCGGAAGTTGCCACCAGGTGCGGGCGGCGGTGATGGTGCGAATCAAAATGTTCCAGTCCATCGTACCATCAAACCCGATGTATCCCAGAGAGCCACAATAAGCGCCGCGGGCGGTCGGTTCCAGTTCCGCGATAATCTCCATCGCGCGAATCTTCGGCGCGCCGGTAATGGACCCGCCGGGAAACGCCTGGCGCAACACGTCCAGCGGCGTTTGGTCCGCGGCCAGTTCCCCTTCGACGACCGAAACCAGGTGCTGCACGAATTGATACGTTTCCAAACCGCAGAGTTGCGTCACTTGGACCGACGCTGGCTCACAGACTCGCGAGAGGTCGTTGCGGAGCAAGTCGACGATCATCACATTTTCGGCGCGGTCTTTCTCGCTTTGGCGCAGATCGTCGGCGGAGAACAGGTCCGCGATCGGATGCCGCGAGCGACTCCGCGTCCCCTTGATCGGCCGCGTCTCGACGCGCCGTTGGCGCACGCTCACAAACCGCTCCGGCGAAGCGCTGATGACTTGCGCGGTTCCCAAGTCGAAATAGCCAGCGAACGTAGCCGGATTTCGCTCACGCAGCCGCAAATAAAGGTTCACGCTGCTATCGATGCTCGGATACAACAGGCGTTGCGCAAGGTTCACTTGGAAGATATCGCCGGCGCGAATGTACTCGATGGCGCGCTCGACGGCAGCCAGATATTGCGGCCGCGAAAAGTTGCTGAGCAGGCCCGGCAAATTGCCGACATCGTACTGCGGCGCCAGGTCGCCCACATCGAGCGGGAACAGTCGCGGCGCCACTGTGGGCAGCGGCGCCTGCTGGAGATAATCGAGAAAGAGCTCAAGTCGCGCTTCCGCCCGTCGCGCCCGTCGCGCCGCGTCGCGCTCCGGAAAGCCTTGCGAGATGATCCAGCCGCGCTGCTCCAGGTGATCGAACGCGAACACCACGTCGTACAGCCCAATCGCCGCCGCGGGAAGCTGGAACTCATCGAATCGCGGCGACGGCAACCGTTCCAGACTTCGATTGAGATCGTACGACCAAAGACCAATCGCTCCGCCTTGCAGCGGCGGGAGGCCGGGGATCGTCGCGGCGCGAAAGTTCGTTAGTTGCGCCGCGAGTTGATCGAGCGGATGGCTCCCCGGCGACGAATCTACGTCGCTCACATCGCAAATGGGCGAAGTGAGCGTGGCGAACGGATCGGCGGCGACAAACGAATAACGTCCCAGCAGCGGGTGCGCCAGCGCGCTATCGAGAAACACGCAGTGCGGCAACGCTTGCAGACGCTGGAAGACATCCACCGCCGTCAGCGACGCCGGCAATTCGCGCACGTTGGGGGGCAAGGTGGAAGTCACGGCGCGTCCTCATCCTTGGTTCCCTGCTGAGGCGCCGCCCGACGCCCCAGCTTCACGCGATGGCTCCGCTCCGGCTGCGTCAAGTAGCCCCAATCGAGCGCTTCATCCTGCGTGTAATTCTTGCCGAGCGTCAAGGCCGTGAGAGCCTTGGACAACTCGAAGCCGAGATAAAACGCGTGCGCGGCGTCAACGTTGGTGGGTTGGGTCGCCAGCAGTTTCTCGAACAACAGGAACGGATCGGCGTCGCTCAAGTGCAGCCCCGCCGCGATCAAGTGCAACTCGCCTGCGTCCGCGAACAGGCGATAGTTGTGGTCCTTGATATCGGCTGCGAGTTGGTCGAGTTGTTGCGCTTCCAGCGGATAGAGCTTCGCATCGCGGAGCGTCACGAGCCGCGGTTCGACGCGCTTCGGCGGCACGCGCTGCGTGACGGTGTAGTGCACGAGTCGCCGGGCGAGGTCGCATTCGCGGACGCTGGTTCGCGCCCAGTTAATGACTTGCGTCGTCAGTACGCTCCGCACGCCAAGCTCCTGGCAGATGCCTAGCAGGAGCGTGTTCACACCGGCGGAATCGACGTCGGTCAACTCCGTCAAGTTGCCGATCCCCATCAGCATCTCGGCATCGGGATAACGTCTGCGCACTTCGAAGTAACGCCCCAAGCTGGCTGCAAAACCAAACGCGATCGGTTCGAGAACCGGATCGATGCGGAGCGGGACGTTGCGCGAGGCGAGGAATTCGACGGTTTCTTCGAGACCGCCGAGCGTGGCGAAGTCGTCCGGGATGACCACCACTTCGCAGCCCCAATCCACGGCCGCCGCGCGGTTGGCGGCATTCACCGAGAGCACAAGTTCAGCCCCCGCCGCCACCGCCGGGGCGATCTCGCGCGGGTTCAGGCTATCGATCGAAACGCGCAGGCCAAGTTCTTTGAGCGCCCGCACCGCCGCGCCCACGCCTGTCCAAGGCTCGCCTGGTTCGCAGCCGACATCGATCAAGTCCGCGCCGTCGGCGGCCAGTTGCTGGGCGGTTCTTAGGATCTCGTCCAGCGACAAGCGCGGAGCGTGGTTGATCTCGGCGAGGATTTCAATATCGTAGGCGCCATAGTCGTCGCTGCGCGACTGGTGTCCAAAGAACTCCGGCAGTTGGCGCAAGTCGCGCGGGCCACGCTCGACCGACGCCGCGCCGGCGAGCGCGATGAGCGGCGCCAAGTCGCCTTCGCAATAGCCCGGCAGGATCACGCGCGTCGCGGTCGGCGGAACTTGTAAGTGCCGCGCCACCCAGGCCGGACTCATCAGCGCCGCCACCGTGATCGGCAACACCTGGATCGAATAGCCCGCCCCTAAGTGCGGCGCGAGTTCGGCGAGTTGCGCTCGCAGCGCCGTTTCCGCCAGACGGCCGGTTACGAAGTGGATGTGATCCGTCATAGAGCGCACGACCCGCCGCAACTCAAAAGTGTCCGCCCCATCGCGCTCGCTATTCCCCGCGCCGCAGCCCACCGTTGACCGGCAGAATTTGCCCGGTGATAAAGTTCGCAGCCGGTGACGCCAGGAAGCACGCGGCGTCGGCCACATCTTCCGGCGTCCCCCAGCGGCCGAGGAGCGACTCGCGCTGGGCGCGCTCTTGCCAATATTCGGAAGCGTCGTCGCCCCATTTGGTCTTGATCCAGCCCGGCGCGAGGCAGTTCACGCGCACTTCAGGCGCGAAGCTCTGCGCCAAGCTGCGCGTAAAGGCCATCACGGCCCCTTTGATCGTGCCGAATAGTTCGCCCGAGTCGCCGGCCATGCCGTGCTCGGCCTGATCCCAACCCAACGTGAGGATCACCCCTTGGTTGCGCTTGCGCATCTTGGCGGCGATCATCCGCGAGAGCCGGAGCGTGGCGACGACATCCACGCGCCACAGCACTTCCAGCTTCTCCTCGAACGACCATTCGCCCGCCTCGCCTGTCAAGACATCCGCGCCGGCGCAATTGATCCAGATATCGACCCGCTTCTGCCACAGCCAGGCGTTCTCGACAAAGCCGGCATGTTGCGAACTGTCCATCAGATCGCACTGCATGATCTCGGCGCGGCGCCCGAGTGCCTCGACCTCGGCGGCGACGGCCGTAGCCCCCTGCACATTCGCGCGGCCATGCACGAGCACATCCGCTCCGGCCGCCGCGAGCGCCAGCGCGATCGCGCGACCGATGCCGCTGGATGATCCCGTCACCACGGCAATTTGATTTTCCAGCAGGTTGGAAGCGTAGGTGGCCATGCGTTGGTTGTACCCGCCCCCTGGGCGCGATACAACCGGCGGAACTGGACCGCGAACTTGCGATTTGCGGCTCACACCGGGGCGGTTTTTGGGTCTGTGCGCTTTGTGCAACGTATAATTCGGCGGCTAGCAAGACCAACCTTTCCCGCTGCCGCCAACGATGCTGACACCAACCCAACTCCGCGCCGGCATGGCCAACTCGGCCTGGTCTTATCGCGGATACAATACGACCAACCTGGGGCGCAGTGACGAACTGCTCGCGCATCCGGTCTATGCGCCCATCGTCGAGCGCTGGCTGATGGAATGCGGTCAAGTCGCGAGCGAGATCCTGCGCCGTAATGTCGACCTGGTGACGCGCGTCCGCGAGCGACAAGAGACCTCCCTGGAATCGTATGGCGACGCCATCGCGCTCATCGTGGCGATGGAGCTCGCGCAACTCGAACTGCTCGCCCATTTCTTTCAAATCACGACGGAGCAAGCCAGGTTCGGTTTTGGCTATAGCCTGGGCGAAATTACGGCCCTAGTCGCCTCAGGCGTGATGGATTTTCGCTCGGCTTTGGAGATTCCGCTCGCGCTGGCCAACGACTGCGTCGCGCTGGCCGAAGGCGTCACGCTCGGAATTTTGTTCACGCGCGCCCAGGAACTAAACCTCGACCAGGTGCGGCGGATTTGCGTGCGCGTCAATCAAGCCGGGCGGGGGGTTGTCGGCGTCTCTTCCTATTTGGCGCCCAACTCGGTGTTGTTGATGGGGCAGGGAGACACGCTCGATCGCTTTCGGGAGTTGATGAAGGACGATCTCGGCCAGCACGTCCACCTCCGCAAACATGACCAACAATGGCCGCCAATGCACACGCCCATCGTCTGGCAAAAAAATATCCCCAGCCGCGCAGCGGATCGGATGCACACCATCCCCGGCGACCTGGTGGCCCCCAAACCGCCGGTCCTGTCGCTCGTCACCGGCAAGTTCAGCTACAACGATTACAACTGCCGCGAGATTCTGTATCGTTGGACCGACCATCCGCAACGCTTGTGGGATGCCGTGTACGAATCGCTCGCGGTCGGCGTGCAGACCATGATCCACGTCGGCCCAGCGCCCAACATCGTCCCTGCGACGTTCGCGCGGCTGAGTGATAACGTCACCGCCCAAGTTAAGGGAAACCTCGGCATGAGGGCGCTCTCGGTGGCCGCCCGCCGCTACTGGCTGCAAGCGCTTTTGCCGCAGCGCGCCGCGCTGCTCCGCGCGCCGTTCGTGCAGCACGTCATTCTGGAAGTCTGGCTCCTGTTGCACGCCCCCGCCGTAACCGGAATCGCCCCCCAGGCGATGGAAAGCATCGAAGGCTAGCATGGCAGGCATTTTCCTGCATGGCGGTCGCCTTGTCTTTCGTCTGCGTCGAAATCTCAGATCCCCCGCAGGATAGTCCGGTTTAGCCCCCTTTTACAGGCTTGGGGAAGGGTCAGCACGGCGCTTCTTTCGGGGTGCAGGGCGAGTTCGATGGTCAGCGACACTCCCGGCGCGCTATAATGACGCCGATGCCGCGGGAACCGCGCGCGGAGACGCCTTCGAGTCGTTTGGGAGGAAACATGGATTTGAATTCACCGGGGCCTGACCCCATTCCTCAACTTCCGGAAGTCGCCAAGGCAAATTCGCCGGGGTTTTCAGC
>CAUJKE010000007.1 GCA_963205385.1 Planctomycetota bacterium
CCGAGCGCGTCCGCCAGGCCAGAGAGAACCTGATAGCGCACGCTTCCAGCCCGTCCAGCGAATCGCGGTAACGGAACACAGGCGGGGAGCTTGAATCGCTCAATTTGCGCCCTAACGTGGTGGAGGGGGCAGTTGAAGCTGGCCACTTCCGGCTTGCGCTAGCGCGGCGCGATAGGCTTGCAGCGCGTCGAACGTGGAGATGAACGCAGGTTGCGTGCTTAGGTCCGCGTACTGCCGATTGCTGGAGACACGCTGGAAGTTGCTGATGATCGCGTCGATCGCTTCCACCGGCGGATTCTCCGTCGTGGTGTAGATTTCCGGCGGCAGCGCCAGGTACTTCTGCCATTCTGGCTGCAATAGCTTCTGCAGGGCGACGGACGAACTCGCGACCTCGGCCCGCAGCGCGGCCAATTGCTCAGGCGTCCCCGCATCGCCGCCCTCGCCTTGCGCCGCAGGCGTGCCGCCGCCGGTGAGACCGGCGACTTCTTTCACCAGGCTGACGGCTGATTGCGGCACCTGCGTGGGAAGTTCCCCCGGCCGGCTGCCATAGAATTCGCTTGTGGAGTTCTGATCGATCTCAATCGCCGAGCCGTCGAGCGACACGCCGGCGAACAAACCGCGGCTGCGCGAGTAGGACAGAATCTCCGCTTTGAGTTGGGCGTCGGTCGCGGCGGCCACATTGCGACCGACCGGACCCGCGGCAGCGGCCGCATCGGCGCCAATCGTAAACTTGCCGGACAGCAAGTTTTGCACGCTTCGCTCGGAACGAAACACGAGTAGCACATCGGTCGACTGCGCGCCGAGTTGCCAACCGACGCTGCCGCCGGTGAGCGTGATGAACTGTGGCGAGCCCCACACGCCGTCCTTGTCGCGCAACAGCACGACGCCATGTCCCCGCCGCACGCCGCCGATGAAGCTGATCTTGATCACGTCCGGGACGATCACCACGGCATGGGCTTCCTGCAAAAGCTTCGCGGGAATCCCCTTGCCGGGAGTTGACACCAACTCCTTGAGCACGGTCCTGGCGCTCTCAATCGTATCCTCCGGCGAGGCCGCAATAGCCGTCGTCGCCAAACCAAACGCCAGGCCAAAAAATAATCCAATCATTTGCCAGCGAACCATGCGGGGAACTCCTGTGATAGTTTGTTGTCAGGTCGATACATGCGGATTAGCGTGGCGGCGGCGGAAGTTGCAGGCGACTGTTCGCGGCTTGCGCGAGTTCGAGCCGGTAGATTTGCAGCAGGTCCATCGTGGTCGAGAACTCGGGACGCTGCGAAAGCACGGCGAACTGTTGATCCGTGGCCACTTGCTGGAAATGGCTGAGCGCCACGTCGAGCGATTGAAGCGCCGGCGGCTCGCCGGAGCCGTAGATTTCCGCCGGTAGCGCTAGATATTTCTGCCATTCCGGCGTCAGCAGTTTCTGTAGCCCGGTGGAAGCTGTTGCAAGTTGCGCGCGGAGCGTATTGATGTCATTCGCGCTCGCGGCGACTGCGCCCCCGGGCGCAGTGGCCACGCCGCCGCCGGTGATGCGGGCGACTGTCTCGATGAGCGTCACGGCCGACGTCGGAATCCGTGCGGGAAGTTCTCCAACTGCGCTGCCGTAGAATTCAGAACTCGCGCGTTGATCGATTTGGAGCACGCTCCCATCGAGCGAAACGCCGGCGAAGAGGCCGCGGCTGCGGGAGTAGGAGAGAATTTCGGCGCGGAGTTGGGCGTCGGTCGCCGCCGCCGCGTTGCGTCCCACGGGACCGGCCGCAGCGGCGGCATCGACCCCCAGCGTGAACTTGCCGGAGAGGAGGTTCCGTACGCTCCGCTCCGAGCGAAAGACCAGCACGACATCCGTGGCTTGGGCGCCGATCTGCCAGCCGAAGCTACCGCCGGTGAGCGTCAAAAACTGCGGCGCGCCCCAATCGCCATCTGGATCACGGACCAGCACCACGCCGTGCCCCCGCCGCACGCCGCCGATAAAGCCAATCTTGATCACGTCCGGCACGATCACCACCGCCTGGGCATCCTGCAACATTTTCGCGGGAATGCCCCGGCCGGGAATAGCCAGCAATTCCGTCAGCACGATGCGGGCGTTTTCCACCGTGGCCTCCGACGACGACGCGGCCGCGGCGGTGGTTGCCAGTTGGCACAGTGCAAGAACCAAGGTGAGGCCGAAAGTTTGCCAGCGTATCATGCGCGCACTCCGCTTGCGTTGCGACGGTTGAGAAGCGGCATAACCTACGCCAAGAGCCTAGCGCGCGGCAACTTCAGTTTTATGGCCGCGAGGTGCTAGCGATGCTAGTAACCTTAATCGTCTTCCTCAACATCCTTCTCGTCTTCGATCTCGCCGACGAGCTCTTCCAGCACGTCCTCGAGCGTGACGAGGCCGATGGTTTTCTTGTGCTCTTGCACCACGGCCAGGTGGATGTGCTTATCGCGGAACAGCACGAGCAGTTCATCGCTCCGCGTGGCGGCGTCGACCACGAGCGCGTCGCGCAAGATACTCGTGACCGGCTCGTCGTCGCGCCCTTCGGCGAGCGCTTCGAGAATGTCGTAGCTCATTACGATGCCGCGAACTTCGTGCATCGATTTGCCGAACACCGGGTAACGCGAGTAGGTATTGTGAAAGACGCGATTGGCCGCTTGTCGAATGGTGGAGCTTTCGGTGACGTATTCGAGATCCTTCAGCGGCGTCATCACGTCGCTCGCCCGTTTGTCGTTGAGGACGAAGGCGCGGTGAATGAGTTGTCCTTCGTCGCTCTCGATGTAGCCAGCCCGCCGCCCGATCGTCACGAGCGAGCGAATCTGCGCTTCCGTGCCAATCCGCCGCGTGCCGCGCTGTAAAAAGCTGAGCAGCCAATCGAGCGTGACAACCAGCGGGTAGAGTGCGAAGATCAGCGCGACCAGTCCCGGCGCGGCCAGGCGCGCGATCGTGGGGGCCGAATGCGCGCCGATCGCCTTGGGAATCATCTCGCCGAAGATGATCGCCAAAAATGCCATGAGCGTGACGATCATGCCGATGCCGGCGCTATCAAAGAGCACGGTCGCTTGCTGGCCCACCACAAACGGGCCCACGACGTTAGCCGTGTTTTGAATCGTAACGACAATGATCACCGCCCTGGTCAGGCGTTGTTTGATGAAGTGCAGGGTCGCGGCGCCCCACTTCTTCTGCATGACCAGTTCGTCCACTTCTGCATGAGTGACGCTCAGAATCGCCGCATCGACGAGGGACGCAAATCCCGAGACGAGAATATAGGCAATAATGCTAAGTACGAGGCTGGTCATTCAGCTTTGGCGGCGGAGGATGTCGCGGACGCACCTTGCGGTCGCGCGACGCGGCTATTGTTGCAGAGACCCGCCGCCGGTCAACAGGTAGGGTACGTTTCCTGCCTTGTCTGGCCGCGAAAATACCTCAGCAGGCTGGACACCCATTCTACGCTAACAGCTCCCGAATCACATGCCCGTGGACGTCCGTTAGCCGGCGATCGACGCCGTTGTGACGCATGGTGAGCTGGGTGTGATCGATCCCCAAGAGGTGCAGCATGGTCGCGTGAATGTCGTAGCAGTAGGTCGCTTTTTCCGGTTCGGCCGGTTTGTAGGACCACTCGTCGCTGGGCCCGTAGGTCACAACCGGCTTGATCCCGCCGCCGCAGAGCCAGTTGGTGAACGTGAACGGGTTGTGGTCGCGGCCGGTGCTCCCCTGGCTGCACGGCATCCGGCCGAATTCAGTCGTCCAGAGGATGATCGTGTCTTCCAATAGGCCGCGCTGCGCGAGATCGGCGATCAGCGCCGCCGCCCCCGTCGCCATGCCGCGGGCGAGCGGCCAATGGTCGCGCTTCAAATCTTCATGCGAATCCCAATTGCGCCGCGGAAAGCCGTTGTCCGCTCCCGACCAGATTTGCACAAACCGCGTCCCGCGCTCTAAAAGTCGCCGGGCGACGAGACAGTTGCGGCCAAAATACTGCGCCTCCTGCTGCTCGTTGATCTCGTTCTTGACCTCGAAATCGGTCGATTCCAGTCCGTACATCTTGAGAATGTGCGCCGGCTCTTGCGACAGATCGAGCACGTCGGGCGCCGTGAGCTGCATCTTCGCCGCCATCTCATACGAACGAATCCGCGCGTCCAGCCGATCGTCGCCGGGGCGAGTCGCCAGATGTTGTTCGTTCAGCTTTTGCAGCGCCGCGAGTACTTCCGGCTCGCTGCTGCGTTTTACGAACGAACCCTCCGGCGGGAACAGATCCGCGATCGGGTTTTTCGCGTTGGGCCGAATCATCGCCGCTTGATGCTCCGCCGGCAAGAATCCGGCGGACCAATTCTTTGGGCCGTTGGGAGCAAAGCCGCGCGGGTCGGGGAGCACGACAAACGTGGGGAGCTCGTCGGTCAGTCGGCCCAGACCGTAAGAGATCCACGCTCCCATGCTGGGAAAGCCTGGCAGGACGAAACCGGTTGCCTGCATGAACGTGGCGGGGCCGTGCACATTGCTCTTGCTGACCATGTTATGCACAAACGCCATCTTGTCCGCGTGCGCCCCCAGCGGCGCGACGCAATCGTTGAGCCACTTGCCGCTCTCGCCATACTGCTTCCACTTCCACGGCGCCGCCATCGTCTTCCCCGGCGACGACTGAAACAACTCCACCTGCTCACCAGGATCCCACGCCTTTCCATGATCCTTAACGAGCCGCGGCTTGTAATCATACAAATCACACTGGCTCGCCGCCCCGGACATGAACAGTTGCACGACCCGCCTGGCTTTGGGCTGGATTTTGAAAGCATTGGCGCCGTCGTTCGCGAGCAATTGGTCATCGCGCAACATCTGCGCGAGTGCGAGGCCACCCAGGCCGCCACCGAGTTGCCAAAGTAAATTGCGACGCGTGAGCATAGCTTAGTGCGAGGAAGGTGGGTGGGGACAAATGCGCTAGAGGGAACCACGAAGACTCAAAGGGCACGAAGGAAGGCAGAAAGGGAACGCGCACAATCTCGACCGTCGCGGCGCCTGTTTCTGTGCTTTTCACGGACAAACGCGATCACTGGGATTGCCGGCCAGTCCCTAGCGGAATGCGCGGCCTAATTGTCGGATTCTATCATAATCGTCCAGCGCTCGGAACACTTGCGCTAGTTCCACGGCGGAGAAGTTGCCCATGAGGCGGGCCTGGTTGCAGAGTTTTCACTCACCAACAAATGTGCCATCCGGGCGCATGATGAAGTCGTCGCTGACGTCTGGAGTGTAGATTGGGAGGAAGCCCAACCACGGGCGTTGCGGTGCGGTCGTCAGGTCGCCAATGACACGCAGAGCCGCGCCTGGCTTGTCATCCCAGAAAACGTTGAACTCCATGCAGTACTCGGTGCCATCCGCGTGCTCGCCTTCGAAATACTTCAGGCAATCATGTTGGTCACGCGTGCGGTCGATTTCCGCGGCGAGTTTGTCGTAACTCCAGTGACGAAACTCATCCAGGCGTTCCGCCAAGAGGAGGCGTTTGTCGTCAATGTCCATATGGCAGGACAGCGCATCGGGCCTGTCACGCTCCTTCTGTCGGTCAAGACAAGGCTGAAAGCCTATCCTGCTTAATCCACGAACAAGAACTCATTGCTATTTAGTAACACCCGACACGCATTCGCCAGACCATGTTCGCGCGCGATTTCGACCAGGACTGCCTGTTCGTTCGGTTGCGGCTCGCGACCTAAGGCCAAACGAAACGCGGTGGCGATTTGCTCCTCTTCACTCTCGCCTTGCTGCGCTACGCGGTCGGCGAAATGCGCGCTCATTCGGATCATGAACTTGTTGTTTAACAGCGCGAGCGCTTGCAGCGGCGTGAGGGTTTCATTGCGTTTGGCGACGATGGCGGAGGGGTCGGCGCAGTCGAGCGTTTCCAAAAACGGATCGGGGACGCTGCGGACGATGAAGCGGTAGATCGAGCGGCGGTGCGAGGCCGAATCGTCAGGGTCGTGCTGGTCGTATTCGTAGCGCGGCGAATGGTCGTCCTTAAAACCAAACGACCGATAACCGGGGCCGTACATCCGCCGATCGAGTTTGCCGGCGACCAGCAGCGTCGCATCATGCACGGCCTCCGCTTCGAGGCGGCGACGATTCTGCCGCCAATAGTATTGGTTCGCCGCGTCGACTTTCGTCGCCTCCGCGTTGTGCGCCGTCTGTTGACGATAGGCCGCGCTGTTGACGATCAAGCGCTGCAACTGTTTCAGCGATTGCCCCTCGTCCCGAAACTCGCACGCGAGCCAGGCGAGCAATTCGGGATGCGTTGGCTGCTCCCCCATGCGGCCAAAGTCGTTCGGCGAATCGACGATGCCGCGACCGAAATGATAGAGCCAGACGCGGTTGACGATCGACCGCCACGTGAGCGGATTGCGGTCGTCGCTGATCCACTTCGCCAGCGCCGCGCGACGCTCGCCTTCGGTATGCTGTTCGTTCAAGGTAAACGCTGCCGGCACGCCTGCGATGTAAGGAAGCGCGCCCGGCGCCGCCGGCTTCACGGGGCTCCGCAAGTCACCGCGGGCAAGGACGAAGATCGCGCGCGGCGCGCCGCTTGGCCCCGTGCAGCGAAACGCGCCACTGCCGGTGTGAATCGTCCCGCAGTAGATCTGTTGTTGCGCAGGCAAGTTGGCCAAGGCAGCTTGCGTTGCGACCAGTTGTTGTTCGGCGGCGAGAAGTTGTTCCTGTAGCTCATCCGTGAGGGAGGTCTGCCAGATTTTTGTCCTCTCGGCTTGCAGCGCGGCGAGGTTGGCAACATCCGCGGCGCTCCAAGTTTGATAGGTCAGGCCGTCGGTGAGGTTGCTCCGCCGCCAGCGTACCGGGGCTTCGATGGAGTCGAGCGAGGTGACGCCGGCGCCGCGCGCGACGTTTTGGTCTTGATGATCAAACGCGAGCAGCTCGCCGAGCGCAAAGATGTAATCGTGGGAACGGGGCGCGAGCTTCGTCGCCGTGACGCGGAGATACTTCGCCTTGACATCGCGGGCCGAGAATGTCACCGGCGCCACTTTGGGGTTGGTGAAATCCTCGGCGGTGTGATCGGCCACAAGCGTGACCCCTGCACGAAACTCTGGATCGTTTGACGCTTCAACCCGAAAGCGAACCGGAAAGCCGAAGCCGGCGCCGATGCCGTTGTACGGATCGTGACAGCCGACCAGCACCACGCGCGACAGTGCGGTCTCTTTCGGCAGCGCGATCTGCACCCACTTGACGGCGTCCTGCGACTTCTCGATGCCGCTGTGGTAGCCAAACTCCGCGTGATTGTTGGCGGTCTGTTTTTGGGTGAGCGCGGCGATTTGTGAATCCAGCGGCGCGAGCTTACCGCCGACGATGCGGGCGACCTCGGCTTGGGCCTTCGCCAACGCGCCTTCAGCGGCTTTCACTTGTTCCATCAATCTTCCCCGTTGCTTGGCAACCTGCGGATCGGTGTCATACGGCCGATCCGCGCGATCGATGGCGGCGAAGACAGCTTGCAACCCGTAATAATTGTCGGTCGAGATCGGATCGAATTTATGGTTGTGGCAGCGCGCGCATTGGACCGTGGCGCTGACGAAGACGTTCATCGTCGTGCTGACCATGTCGTCCCGGTCGAGCATCCGCGCGATCTGCCCATCGAGTTTCTCTTCGCCGAGTTCCGCATGGCCGACATAATCCCACGGCCCGGCACTGAGAAAACCCAACCCCTCGATGCCGTCGCGCGTGTGCGGATACAACACGTCGCCTGCCAGTTGTTCCTTGATGAACCGCGCGTACGGTTTGTCTTCGTTGAACGCCCGAATTACATAGTCGCGATAGGGCCACGCATGGAGACGGACCTTGTCTTTGTCGTAGCCGTGCGTATCGCCATAGTGGACGACATCGAGCCAATGCCGCGCCCACCGCTCGCCATAGGCCGGTGAATCGAGCAAGCGATCGACGAGTTTTTCATACGCGCGCGGATCGGGATCGCGCGCGAACGCTTCGACCTGTTCGTAACTCGGCGGAAGGCCTATCAAGTCGAACGCGAGTCGCCGAATCAGCGTGCGACGATCCGCTTCGGGACTCGGCGCCAGATGGTGCTCGCGCAGTTTGGCCAGAATAAAAGCATCGACCGGCGTCCGCACGCGGGCGGCATCTTCAGCATTTAGCTGGGGAATTGCCGGGCGCACTAGCGGCGCGAGCGACCACCAGTTTTGGTCGACGAAAAACTTATCGGTGAGTTTGCGTTCCGCAGGCCAGTTCGCGCCGCCGGTAATCCACGCGCGGATCGCGCCGACTTGCTCGGCGGTGAGCTTCGCGCCTCGCTTAGGCATTACCGGTTCGTCGCCAGAAATATGGTCGACGAGCAGGCTAAACTCCGGATGCCCTGGATCGATCACCGCTCCGCTATCGCCACCGGCCAGCGCCGTCTGGGCCGTTTCGAGCGAGAGTCCGCCTTCGCGTTGTCCTTCACGATGACAGTTGACGCACTTCTGCTCAAACAACAGCGCGACCGGTTCGAACAGATCGCCGGCCTGCGCGCGGGGCGGTGAGATCGCCCCGGCGGCAGCGACGAGCATCAGGATCTGGATGAGCCGGCAAAATCGTGACATCGCGGTGATTCACCAGAGATGGAGACGCGAGACCAGCCCTCCAGCATAGCGAGTGTGCGAGTCGACCTCAAACTCACGCGGCGTCAGCCCTTAACGGCGCAGCCAATCGCCCGCGTGTCGAGCGTAGCGAAGGCGACTTTACGGCGTCCAGTAGTCGACGACCAGCACCTTTTCGATCCGCGGCAAGGCCAGTTCGACGAACTTCTTATGCTCGGGATGCGGCAGGTACGTGGCGCGCCCCTGCTCGTCGCGGAAGGTGACGAGGAAGCAATGCGTGAAGCCTTCTGAACGCATTTCGGGGCTATTGTCGGTTCCCCATTCGAAGTCCTCCACAACGTCGAGATTCTTGGCAAACGCCGCGAACGCATCGGTCACTTCCTTGATCTGATCCTTCGTCACATCGTCCTTGAACTTGAACAACACGACATGCCGCAGTTTCTTGCCGCTGCTGGCGGCGGGCTTCTCTTCGCTACCTGCTAACAGCGCCGTCAACATTTGCTCGGCGACAAACTGATTACCGGCGGCGTTGAGGTGGACACGGTCGCCGGTGAGCACGCCGCGTTCCTTGTTTTCGGGGTTGTGCTCCTTGAGGTACTTGAGGAACGCCTGCCGGAGATCGATAAGCTGGAC
>CAUJKE010000008.1 GCA_963205385.1 Planctomycetota bacterium
GTCATAACGACTTCTGACCGCGCTGGGCCATCCCGTTGTTCAGCAACGGGCACGACTCGGCGATTCGCAGCGGGCCCATAACTGCGGTTGGGGAATTCTTTCAACTCTGTCATGATGCCGCCTATGCCTGCGGCCAGGATCGGTTGCGGGACCGCCCCATTGCTCGTGATGCCAAGGATTGGCCCCATGGAACTCCCCAGCCGCGCCCCAGGTGAGATTCTGCTGCCGCAGGGCGAAATGACCGACATTCGTCGCCGCCTCCGCGCGCTCGCGGCCCAGCGCGACGTGACGAGCGTGATCGCGTGCGCTTTCGATCATCGCACCCGCGTCCTCCCGTTCGTTTATGCCGATCTCCGCATGGTCCCCGCCGGCGTGCGCGCGATCGGCTCGGCGCTCGTTGATTCCGGCTTCTCCAAGACGCGGATCGTGCTCCAGCAGTGGAACAAAAACTTCCGCCCCGACGAGATGCGGCTCGATGGCCGGATCCCCGATCTGGTCCTCGTCTCGAGCATGCACTTGCATTCGTCCGCCTGTGACCGGCTGATTCGCGCGGCCAATCAGATCGACCCCGCGCAGCGGCCGCTGATCATTGTCGGCGGGCCACGGTTTATCTACGAACCGTGGCAGGCTTTTAGTCATGATCCCCAGCAGCCCAAGGGCGCAGACGCGGCTGTCACCGGCGAAGAGTACGTGCTGCTGAGCCTGCTCGAAGTCTTGCTGACCTTGCGCGCTCGGCACGAATCGTTGCGTTCCGTCTTTGAGCGCGCTAAAGAGAGCGGCGCCCTCGACGCCATCCCTGGACTCGTCTATGGTCGCTCCGCGCAGCCAGAGGGACCGGTGGAGGAACTTGTCGATACCGGCATTCAGCGTTTGCTCGGCAACCTGGATGAACTGCCGCATCCCGTGCTCGGCTACCAACTGCTCGAGACGCCTGGCCGGGGCACGACGCTCGCCGCGCAAGCCTTGCCGGTCAATCGCGTGCGCAAGCATTGCAAGATTTCGTCGCTCGTGCTCACCGTGGGCTGCAAATTCCGCTGCGCCTATTGCCCGATCCCTGCCTACAATCAACGGCAGTATCGCGTCAAAAGCGGCGAGCGCGTGGCGGACGAAATGGGACGGATCAACGCAACCTATCACATCAACACCTTCTTCGGCGCGGACGATAACTTCTTCAACGATGCCGCCCGCACCCTCGACATCGCGGAGACGCTCGCGCGAAAACGGACAGCGCGCGAGCGTCCCTATGGCAACATTCGCTACTTCACGGAAGCAACGGTCCACGACACGCTGATCCTCCGCGAGCACTTGCCGCTCATCCGCCGCTCAGGCCTGACCGGGGTCTGGATGGGGGTGGAGGATCTTACCGGCTCGCTTGTGAAGAAGGGGCAAAACAAAGGCAAAACGCTGGAAGCCTTTCGCTTGTTACGCGAAAGCGGCATCTATCCGATCCCGATGATGATGCACCACGACGCGCAGCCGCTCGTAACGTTTCGCAACAACTACGGCATCGTGAATCAACTCCGCACACTCCGCCAGGCCGGCGCTATTTACACCCAGGTGCTGATGCTCTCGCCGGCGCCTGGCTCGAAATGGTATGGCGACACGTTCAGCTCCGGCCTCGCGTTCGCCAGCGTGGCCGGCCGCCCGATCGAACAGTGGATCTCCGACGGCAACTATGTAGTCGCATCGAAGCATCCGCGCCCCTGGATCAAGCAGCTCACCATCTTGCTGGCGTATCTGTTCTTCTTCAATCCGCTCCGCTTGTTGCTATCGCTGTTCTGGTCGAAGTCGAACATTCCCCACGCCGACGACGAGACGCGGCCGGCCGAGGAGACCGCGCGGTACACGCCATGGACGAAGTTCAAACGTTGGTTGTCGTTGAAGGCCCGCGCGCAACTCATGGACGCGGCGCTCCAAGTCGTCGGCATGGCCGGGTTGATCCAAACGGTGCGCCGCACACTGCCCTGGACCTGGCAACTAATGCGCGGCAGGATCGTCGCCTGTGATCGCCCCCCGGCCAGCAAGATCCCGATGCGCAGTCCCCAAGGCGGACCGGCCAGCCACGCCCTCCCCGGCACAGAACTAGCCGCGCCCCACGCGCTGCTCCCAGTCGTCCAACCGCACACCTGCGAATCCAAAGCCGCCTAGCCGACCGATCAACGAGCGATTGGCGGGGGCGGCGACGATTGCGCAGAGCGGCTAATAATCGCCGTTATTGGTGGGGTGCGAGAGGATGCACGGGCAACGCTTAGTGCACGTCCACGGTGAATTCCACCGTTTTGTCTGTCGGCGAGACTTCAAGCTCCTCGGGGACATAGTTGGCGGGGAGATAACTTTCGCCGGGGGAGTCTTCGGAGGGGGGGACGCGCCAGCATTCGATCTTGACTTCGTATCGCCCGGGAAGGAGGCCGTCGTCGGTCGTAAAACTGGTGGCGACCACTTCGCCGGTCTCATCGAAACTGCCATAGCCAGGCCGGAGCGTGTAACCTTCCGCCGCTTTGAGGGGCGCGAAGTTTACGTTACCGGCGGCCGGTGGCGGACCGCCTTTGAACGTGATCCGGCCGCGCACGGGAACCGTGGTGGGACGATCTGGCCCGCAACCAGGCAGCGTCGCGGCCAGCGCGGCGACAATCAACAGACTCCAAGAGCGACGAATAAAATCAGGCATAACGCAGTGAGTGTGTGTGACCGGGAGTTAAGGAAGGGACGCGGTTTCGTGACCGTTGCGCGTGCCCAAGGCGTTGTAAAGCTGGAAGTCGATCGAATCGTTGACGAAGTGGACGCTCCCATCGCCCAGCGCGAACATCGCGCCGCCGCTATGTTCACTCTTGTAGCCACCGGTTTTGGAGTGGGGATTACGGCTGTGAAGCGCACTGTCCGACATCCCTTCCACCGGCAGTTGGTTTTCCGGTAAGCGGAAGTTCATCGGCACGTTGGTGACGCCGATCGACATATTCACGCCGAACGCCGCGTTGTGGATGGTTTGCCACGGCAACGTCTCACCGATCATGATCGTGTTCGAGAGCCCGTCGCGCACGGACTCGCGCTTGAACGACGTCTTCCACCGCACAAACATCCCCGGGCCATCGCCATTTTTGCCGTAATTATCTCCTTGGCAGCACCATGACTGCCCCGAGGGGCACATGGGGCAACTCCCCCCGGCATCGACCGGACCCGCGCAAGCGGTATACCACAAGGCCATCGCTTCCACTTGCGCCGCCGGGCAGCACATGCACCGCGCTGGCAGCAGCCCCTTCTTGGCCGAGCCTCTGGGGTCGCTGGGACAGATCATCATCGGAACGGAAAGTTTCTGGGCCGCGGCGTTGTTGGCGTGGCCGATCACCTGTGAGAAATCGAACAGGTCGAAATGGGCCTGGCGTTCCATGTACGGCAGGATCAGCGTCGCCCACGACGCCGGCGGGCGATTGTCCGGCAGGTAGATATTGCCGTAGGGCAGCTTCTGGTGCGACTGGTTGTAACCATGCACCGCCAAGGCGAGTTGCTTCACGTTGTTCGCGCATTGCAGCCGCCGCGCGGCTTCCCGCGCCGACTGCACCGCCGGCAAGAGCAGCGCGACCAGGATCCCGATGATCGCAATCACCACCAACAGTTCGACGAGCGTGAATGCCGCAGGCGCGCGGCGCGGACGAAAATGAAGTGCGGACATGAAACCATCCTCAGCCGGGAAGTCGGACTGTGCGACGAGGAGGGTCAGTATAAGGAAGAGCCGGGGGGCAAATCAAACGGAATTTACTTTTTGGCATCGTCCTTTTCGGCGGCTGCCGCTTGCCCCGGCTGGAGCGTCGTGCGTTGCCATTCGAACTTCTCGCCGACAAGCGCCTCCAAGCGGCGGCGTTGCTCGATGGTGAGCACGTTGAGCAGTTTCTCGCGCGACTCGTCTTGCAATTGCTTGTAGAAGGCTTGCGTCTTTTCCTGAAACTCTTGACGCAACTGCTGTTCGGTCTGCTGGAGCTGCTCACGTTGCTCGGCGGTAATGTTTAACGCCTCGGCGACTTCCGCGGTTTGAAACGCCGCCGCGCCGCCCCACTGCAACTGCGCGAGCCGCTGTTGCAGCAAGATTTGTTTCAAGCGTTTGATCTGCTGCGGCAGCAGGATCTCGAGCAATTGCCGCTCAGTTTCCTCGTTCTGCTCTCGCAGGATGTCGTAATACCTGGCCTGCCGCTCCTCGGCCGGCACGTCCGTCAGTTTGCCGTACGCTTCCCGGATGTGCGTTATTGAATCCTGTTGCACCGCACGGAGCCGCTCAATTTGCTCGGGAACGATCTCCAGTTCCTTCTGGATTTGAGGCGTTTGTAACCAATAGACGGACTGGGCGAACGAGTTCTGCCAGGCGTTCGCGCCGCCCCCTTGTTGGGCAGTCGCGGAAGCTGGACCCCAGAACAACAACGCCAGGAGACACGCGCTCACGAGGGAGGCTCGAAACATGGTAGGACTCCGAAAACGGGCGATGGGCGACGATCACGATGACGACGTTACCAGGCGCGCGCGTATGCCGCTGGCGAGACCGCTGGCATGGCTCGTCCGTCGATCATTCGCGCCCACGGCAGTCGGCGACCGCCACGCGACTTTGGCGCCGCCGAAATCGTGGTTAGGGGTGAGTGGCGCGAGGGGGGCGATTAGTTCACTTCCAGCATCCGCTCGAGCGCCACCAGCGACCATTTGGCGACGTCGTCGTCCACTTCCAGCACATTGACCGGCGTGCCGGCGCGGAGATTCTCCAGCGACCAGCAGAGATGGGCCAGGTCGATGCGGTACATCGTGGCGCACATGCAGACCACCGGCGAGAGGAAATGAATCTCTTGTTCTGGATGCTGTTGCTTCAAGCGGTTCACCAGGTGGAGTTCCGTCCCAATCGCCCACTTCGTTCCCGGCGGCGAGGCTTCTACCGTTTTGATGATCTTGCTTGTCGAGCCGCTGACATCCGCCAGGTCGTTCACCTCCTGCGGGCATTCGGGATGCACCAGAATTTTGATGCCAGGATACTGCGCACGGAACTGCTCCACGTGGGCCTTTTGAAACATTTGATGCACGCTGCAATGCCCGTTCCAGAGGATGACCTTGCTATTTTCGATCGCCGCTTCGCTGTTGCCGCCGAGATCGCCGCCGAACGGATTAAAGACCGGCATCTGCTCGTTGGTGATCCCCAGTTGGAGCGCCGTATTGCGCCCCAGGTGTTGATCGGGGAAGAAGAAGACGCGCTTGGTCCGCTTGAACGACCACTCCAGCACCGCTTTGGCGTTGGACGACGTGCAGACGATCCCGCCGTTTCGCCCGCAGAATGCTTTGAGGCTCGCGGCGCTGTTGATGTACGTGACCGGCGTGATGTCGTCGGTGTCGATCACTTCCCCTAGATCGGCCCAGGCCGCTTCGACTTGATCGATGGCCGCCATATCGGCCATCGAGCAGCCTGCCGCCATGTCGGGGAGAATGACCGTCACGCGCTCGCCGTGGCGCTCGGCCAGTTTCTCAGGGCGATTGGCCAGAATATCGGCCGTCTCCGCCATGAAATGGACGCCGCAGAAAACGATGTAACGACACTCGGTCTGCGCCGCCGCCATCTGACTGAGCTGGTAGCTATCGCCCCCCAGGTCTGTGTGCGCGATGACTTCGTCCTGCTGATAATGATGCCCCAGAATCAGCAGTTTCCGGCCAAACTCGCGGCGCACGTCGTCGATGCGGGCGGCTAGTTCTTCGTTCGCAAGCGACTTGTAGGGGGCAAGCGGAAATTGGGGGCTAAGCGTAGCAGTGGACATGGCGAACCCTCAAGCGTAGATCGCGAAATCGTCGACAACATTGGTCTCCTACTACTATACGGCGTTACGCCCCAGGATTGTAGGGCCGCGCGGCGCGCGGCACGCCGGTTGATTTCCCCCCAGGGGCAGTTTACGAGGGGGGCGTTTTGCGGGAAGATGGCGAAAAATGCCGTTCGCGCACGTTTACCCCTGCTCGTTTTTCCTCGCACTGTTCTCGCACGTTCCTGTTCCAGGAGTCCAACATGATCGAAATGATTCACCTCGAACCCGCGCACTTGCTGGCCTTCAAACTCTCGGGGAAGTTGCACGACGAAGACTACAAGTCGTTTGTGCCGCTCGTGGACAAGGCGATTGCGGAGGATGGCAAGGTGCGGATGCTCGTGAAATTTGAGGACTTTCACGGCTGGGACGCGCACGCCTTGTGGGACGACACCAAATTCGCCACGACGCATTGCACCAAGATCGAAAAGCTCGCGATGGTCGGGGAGAAGACCTGGGAAAAGTGGATGGCCACCATCTGCAAGCCGTTCACGATGGCGAAGATCAAGTACTTCGAAGCCAATCAATTCGACGACGCGGTGAAGTGGCTGCAGGAGTAATCCTACGGCATCTGCACAGTCAACTCGCTGCTCCCGCCCCCCATGATGGGCAAAATCGGCTAGGATGGGGAGGTGTCCTTCGCACGCGCGCCCATTGTTCAAAACTTCGCTTATGAGTTCATCGTCATCTTTGCCGTCCGTTGAAATCGATGGCGTTCGCCTCAAACTTAGCCAGCCGCATGAGGCGGTGGGGGAGTGGATTGGGCAGCGCGAGATATTGCACCAACTGTTGGCCTGCTGGATCGTCGTTGACGACCAGGATCTGCCGCTGACGCCGCGCCTGGTCGGCACCCCCGGCATCGGCAAGACGGCGCTAGGCATGGCCGCGGCGCGGGAGCGCCGGCAACCGCTGTTCATCTATCAATGCACGTCCGACACGCGGCCTGAAGATTTGCTCGTGACGCCGGTGCTCGCGGAAAGCGGCAAGATCGCGTATCACGCCAGCCCGTTGGTGACGGCGCTGCTGACCGGCGGCGTCTGCATTCTCGATGAAGGGAACCGGATGAACGAGAAGTCGTGGGCGAGCCTGGCGCCGCTGCTGGATCATCGCCGCTACGTCGAATCGATTGTCGCGGGCATCACGATGTCGGCCCATCGCGATTTTCGTTGCTGCGTGACGATGAACCAGGACGAATCGACGTACGAAGTTCCCGACTATATCCTCAGCCGGTTGCAACCCACGTTGCAAGTTGGGTTTCCCAATCGGCAGGACGAACTGTCGATTCTGCAATATCACCTGCCGTTTGCGGAAGCGGAGATGCTCGCGCTCACCGTGGAGTTCTTACAGCAAGCGCACGAGTTGAAGCTCGATTTTTCTCCCCGCGACGGCATCAACCTGCTGCGCTACGCCATTAAGCGTTTGGCACAGAATCCGGCGCATCCGCTCGCCCGGGATGACGCCTGGCTGGAAGCGCTGGAACGTTGTCTCGGCCCCGAGGCGCTGGACTTGGAAGCGCTCGCCGACCGCAAACGCCGCACGCTCGGCGGCGACAGCGTCCCGCTGGGGTTGGGAGATTTCTTCTTTGATCCCGATGACGAGTTGCATCCGGATCGTGATGAAGAGGATGATGAGTAGCCAGCGCTCGCGAAGACTTCGCGCTTCGCGTGAGGAATTTCAGCTCACGGCGCGAGCGGCCTGCTATCGAGGAGTCACCTTTGTCCGAAGTGCTGCGCCTTAGCCCGCGAATCCTCATTTTTCCCGTCGTACACGGCAGTGGCGACTGCGCGCTGGCGGTGCGGCGCGTCATGCTCGCGCAGGCCTTCGACTGCGTCACCGTGCCGCTGCCGCCATCGTTCGCGCCTGCGGTTGAACAGGCGATTGACAAGCTGCCGGCCCCTTCGATTGTCGTGCAACGCGCGCTTCCCGAGTATCGCAATCAATGGACGCCTGAAGCCGACGCCGCGGATGACGACGGCGAGTTAGCGCCAGAGGCGAGTTACGTTCCTATTGATCCGTGCCAGCCGGTGATCGCCGCGCTCCGCATCGCCCAAGGCGAGCACATCGCGCGCGCCTTTATCGACCTGGAAACGAACCGTTTTCAAGCCACCTCGCAGAACATGCCTGACCCCTACGCGCTCAAGCAAGTGGCGGTGGAGCGTTTCGCGGCGGCGATGCTCCCCGTGATTCCGCCCCTGCCTGCGGGGCAACCCACCGACCGTGTGCGTCACATGGCGGCGCGGCTGCGCGAACTGGAGACCCGTTACGAGTCGATTCTCTGCGTCACGTCCGTCCTCGATTGGCCCTGGCTCCGCGCGGCGTATGTCGAAGAACTGCCAACCACCGCCAGCGATGCCGCGGTCGATGAGCCGGAGAATTTCGCCGTCGATGCGCGGACGCTGATCTTTCTCTTCGGCGAGCTGCCGTTTATCACCGGCTTGTACGAACGGGCGCGGGCGCAACTCGAAGACGACGAGAACCTGTCGCTCGACGGCGTGAAGGAACTGCTCGTGGCGGCGCGGGTCACGTACCGCCGGGAGTTCAAGAAACGGGCGCGGCGAATCTCGCCCCATTTACTTCGGCAGTGCCTCAAGTACATCCGCAACTTGTCGCTCATCGACCGCCGCTTGACGCCGGACCTCTACAACATCGTCATCGCCGCCAAGCAATGTGCCGGCGATCAATATGCGTTGCACGTCGCGGAGCGGGCGCGGGAGTATTTGGAAACGGACGTCCTGGCAGGGGAGTCGGTCGCGCAACCGCCGCTCCCGTGGGCGACCATCAAACTGGGGATTGGTCAGGCGAGATTTCCCGATGGCGAAATTGTCGCGATGATCAATCGCTTGCCTGGCCAACCGGTCCAGTGGCGAAGTTGCCAGTTAGTGCGTCGGCCCGAGCGCCAGGATTTGGAGCGCTGGCAGCAGCGTTGGAATCCGTATACCCATTGCAGTTGGCCGCCGGAGGACGAGCAGATTGAAAGCTTTCGCGCACACGTCTTCGACCGCGCGCAGGCGATCATGGGGCAGGATCTGGCCCGCACCGAGAAGTTCACCACGAGCATCATGGACGGCATCGACATTCGCGACACGCTGTGGCATTGGTACGACAACCAGATCTATGTCAAGGTTTTGCCGCCTGCCCGCGGTTTTCTGGATTGCGCCGTGATGCTGTTCGACACGCCGGCCGATCCGCGCGATTATCCGTGGCGCACGACCTGGTTCGCCGAGCACGAAGCGGAATCCACGCTCGCGTTCTACGCGACCGATTATCGCCAGGAAATGGTCGGCCCCGGCATCGCGGTCGCGACCTACGGCGGCGCGCTGTTCCTGTACCCGCCGAGGTTCATTCCCGAAATCTGGCAAGACCCTAGCCTGGACTTCACGACCACGCTCGAAGAAAGACTCCTCGCCGCCGCCTGCAAACATGCGCGCAGCACGCAGATTGTGCTCCTGTCATCACTTCCCCCCGGCCCCGGCTGGCGACGTTTGGCGCGGCAGTATCGCAAGCACCTGGTGCATGTGCCGCTAGGGCAATTCAGCGACTCGACGATTCAGCAACTACGCATCGCACACGTCCTCAACGGCCACGAGGTGCGGAGCTTCGCCGCGCATTTTATTCGGAAAGCATAAGGTAGGGGGAAGGAGATTGGCGTTGGGGGCGGGAGAAATTCCAAATTTCCTCCCCCATCCCACTCACCGCGCCCCTCAACCACCAATGGACTATACTTAAAGCTTTCCCCCTTCCCTTCGCACGAGACCCCGCATGACCCGCTCTGAACTGTTCAAAAACCTGATGGTGATGGCTGCGGCCGATGGCAAGCTCACGGAAGAAGAGGTGACGTTTCTGGCGCAACGCTCATCGCGGTGGGGCATTACCGACACGGAGTTCGCCGAGGCGCTCAAGTATTCGATCTCGCCGGAGGCCCACATCTCCATTCCCGCGACCAAGGGGGAGTGCATCCAGCTTTTGAAGGAGATGGTGCGAATGATGGCCGCCGATGGCGATTTGGCGGAGATCGAAAAGAACCTGTTCGCCGTCAGCGCCGCGATGATGCAGATTAACGACGACGAATTGGACAAGATTTTCGACGACGTGCTGCCGTCTAAGTCGGAATAGCGCGTTTCGTTTCTGGCTAGTTACTCGCGAGGCGGCTATGCATCGTTGGTTGTTTTGGAAGCTCGTGGCGCTGCTCGTCGTCTGCGCGCCGGCCGTGGTCTACGCCCAAGCCGACGACGACGACGAGGACAATCCGTTTCGCCCCGGCCTGATTGCGGAGTATCAGCAGGATGGCGCCAGCGCCACGCGCGTCGAGCCGACGATTTCCGTCGCCTGGCTGGATGCCCCGCCGGACCCGCGTTTTTCCTCTGGGCCGCTACACGTTTCCTGGTCCGGCAGGCTGTTGACGCAAGGCCCCGGCGCGTATCGCTTGCACGCGTATGGCATCGGCGAAGTCCAGATCGAGTTGGCCGGTAAGACCGTGCTGCAGGGGAAGCTCGACGACCTCGCGTGGCTGTCGACCGACGTGCTGAACATCGAGCACGACTATCATCCGTTGGTGGTGACCTACCACGCCCAGGGGCGCGAGAAGCGGTTGCGGCTGTTTTGGTCCAGTGAGAGCACGCCGCTGGAACCGCTCCCAGCGAAGCAGTTGTATCACGCGCAGGATGCCCCGCAGCTCTTGGTGGACGGCGCTTTTCAGCGCCGGTCCGCAGGGGTGCAGCAGTTGACCAGGCACTGGCCGCGCGGAGATTTCGACCGCGGGCGCGACATCGCGCGCGCCGCGCGCTGCGCTGGCTGCCACACCATTCCCGGAGAAGCGGAACCGCTGCCGGCCCCAGCGCTCGATAAGCTCGCCGGCAACATGAACGCCGCCTGGCTGCGCTGGTGGTTGGTGACGAGCGCGGATAAATCGGCGGCGCAACTTGCGTCGCGCGCGGCGCAACATCCCGTCGCTTTGCAACTCGACGCGCACGATGCCGCGGCGCTTGCCCAACTGCTACTGAACGAAGTCGAAGCGCCGGCGAAGCAGGAGGCGGCGGAAGCTCTGGCGGGCGATGCGGCGCGCGGCGCGCATGTCTTTCAAACCGTCGGTTGTTTCGCGTGCCATCAAGTCAACGGCCAGGGGACGAGCAGCCTGTTCAGTGGCGGCGACTTGTCGCACATTGCCGATAAACGCCCGCCGTCGTTTTTTGCGAAATGGCTGGCGAGTCCGATCGAGCTTAACCGCGAGCATCGCATGCCGGTGTTTGAACTCACGGCTGCGGAGCGCGACGATGTGGCCGCGTACTTATCCACGCTGAAGTCCGACGCGCCGCCGCATCCGCCGGAAGTGGATCTGGCCCGCGCGACGCGCGAGCGCGGTGTGGAAGTCGCCAACCACTTCGGTTGCGCGAACTGTCATCGAATGGCCCCAGGCGTGGACGCGCGCGAGCGGACGCCGATTCGCGCCGATTGCGACATCCCCTGGCGGTGCGATCAAAACGCGTTGGTGCGAGCGCAGAGCGGCCCGCCCCACCGCATCGCCGAGTATTATGGCCGCTCCGCCGCGGACCAGGCCGATCTGGCCGAGTACATCGCGGCCGTGGCGCGCCGCCCGGCGCAGACGCCGGTCGCGCTGGACGGTCCGCAGCTCATGCGCGAGCGGAGTTGCACGGCGTGTCACTCGCGGGAAAATGCCGCGGGACTCGCGCCGCGGCTCGTGTCGTTAGCGGCCGCGCACCCCGATCTGGCCCCGCTTGTGCCGGCGCTCACGCCCCCTTCGCTGATTGCGGTGGGCGATAAACTGCACGACCCTGTCCTGCTCGCGCAGATCAAGCGGATGGAAGAACCGCTCCGCGAGTATCTCCAGGTCCGCATGCCGCGTTTTCGGTTCACGCAGGCCGAACTCGAGGCGCTCCTTGCGCACTTCGTCGCTTACGATCGCATCCCACCGCTGCCGCCGGACGACCGCGTTCGCCCGCCGAAAAACTTGCCGAAGGCCAGCGAGTTGTTGAAGGCCGGCGAGCGTCTCGTTGTCGCCGGCGCCGGCTTTGGCTGCACGAGTTGCCATGCGATCGGCAAGCTGCAACCGGTCAAAGCGCCGATCAACGCCCGCGGTCCGAACCTAACGCAAGTCGGCTTCCGCATTCGCGAGCCGTTCTTTTATCGCTGGTGCAAGAATCCGGCGGCGATCATTCCGGGGCAAGAGATGCCGTCGGTGAGCGTGCCGGTTAAAGGGGTGCTCAAGGAGAACATCGACTACCAACTCGCCGCCGTCTGGACCATTCTCAACGAGCCCGGCTTCACGCCCCAGGACGCTGGCCCGCTGCGCGTCGTGCGGCGCAGCGGCGACGTGGAACTGAAGGAGCGCGCGGTCATCGGCTTGGATGTCCTCAAGGCTGATGGGAAAACGTACATCGCGCCGCTCGTGATCGGCCTGCCGAACCGGCACAACGTGCTCTACGACCTCGAAACCGGTTCGCTCCGCCGCTGGTGGATTGGCGACATGATGGAGCAGCGGACGCTAGGTAAGTCTTGGTACTGGCAAACGGACGAACCGGACCTCTGGCAGGCAGGATTCGATGCGCCGGAATTGACGATCGTGAAGGATGGGAAGGAAATTTTGCCGCAGCGCATGGGGCAGTTCTTTACAGAGCTCGACTCCGTGGAGCATCGTGACGACAGCGGTCACTTGGTCACGGTACATTCGTGGCGCTTTGAAATCGATGGCAATCCGCACGTCGTGCGCGTCGGGCAAACCTGGCGCCCGCTCGCAGGGGACGATTGGTCTCACGGATTCCGCCGCACGGTCGCGATTCATCAGGCGCCGTTCGGCTACGCTGCCCGATTGCGGCTGCTCGATTCCAAAGCCGCTGCGCAAGGAAAGTTTGACGAGGCCCAGCAAACACTCACGCGCGGCGAAACGAGTGTGCGTGCCAAACCGTTGCCAGGGAGTGAAGCGCACTTCGCCGCGGATGGAACGATCACCACGCAGCCTGTGGCGAAACAAGGGGAATCGCTCGCCGTTGCTATTGACTATCGTTCCTCTTTCCCAGCCGAGCGCGTCGCCAGCGATGGTCCGCCGCGCGTCCCTGCTCCCCAGGCAGCCGCGCTGAACGTCGTGCCGGGATTAACGGCCCGGCGTCTGTCGCTCCCCGCGGAAATCATGCCGCTGGCCATGGACTGGCAAGACTCGGAGTTTCCCGCGAAAGGATTTCCGCGCCTGGTGGTGGCTTCGCTCGAAGGGCGCGTGTGGAGCGCTTGCGATGCCAACGGCGATGGCTGGCTTGATGCGGCGCGGCCGATCAGCGAGGAACTCGCGTCCCCTTATGGTGTTGTCGCGCATCGCGGCGAAGAAGAATCGCTCTATGTGGATGTGATCACCAAGGACGCGCTCTACCGGTTATGGGATGATGAGCGCGGGGCGCGCAAGATGGAGCGGCTCGCCGGCGGTTGGGGGCACACCGACGACTATCATGATTGGGCCGTCGGCCTGCTCGAAGATCATGGAAAATACACGATCGCCCTCCCTTGCCAGCAAGATGGAAGAAGCGCGGAAGCGGCGAAGTTTCGCGGACAGGTGCTGGAGATTGACGCGAACCGCAATAGGCAGGAGCGTTTGCATGATCCTTTAAGCGGACTCACCGCCCTCTCCTCCGGGCATCGCTTCCCGATGGGTATCGCCAAGAATAAAGCTGGCGACCTGTTTGTGACCGATAACCAAGGGAACTACAACCCGTTCAACGAGCTTAACCACGTGCAGCCGAGCAAGCATTTTGGCTTCATCAACGCGCTTGACAAGAACAAGGAACGCCCGCCGCTGACGCCTCCGGCGATCAACATTCCGCATCCCTGGACGCGGAGCGTGAACGGAATTTGTTTTCTGGAAACGCCAGCGCGGCTCGCGAAGAAGCAACTCTGGGGGCCGTTCGAGGGGCAGCTTATCGGCTGCGAGTACGACACCCGCCGCTTGATCCGCATGAGCCTGCAAAAGGTCGGCGATACTTATCAAGGGGCCTGCTACCCGTTCAGCGTCGAGAAGCCGAAGGAAGGGGACGGGCTGCTCGGGCCAATCTCGTGCGCCATCTCGCCCAACGGGGAATTGTACATCGGCGGCATTCGGGATAGCGGTTGGGGAGGCGGGCCAAACATTGGCGAAGTCGTGCGGATCGATCCGCCGAAGTCGGGCGACGCGCTCCCGTCGGGCATTGCGGAAGTGACCGCGAGCGACGCAGGCTTCACGATTCGTTTCACGCAGGCAGTGGACGCCCAACTCGCCGCGGACGCCGCGAGTTACAGCGTGGAGTCGTACATGCGCGTTTCCACGCCTGCCTACGGCGGCCCCGATCAAGACCGCCGCGCGGAGAAAATCACCCAAGTCGAGCTCGCCCCTGACCAGCGGAGCGTGCTGCTAAAGTTCAAGGAACTTCGCCCCGGCGGCTACGTCTACGAGTTTCACCTGAAGAACCTCGCGACCGGCGACCGCGAGTTTTTTCCCGCGGAAGCGTATTACACCTTGAACGTGCTGCCGTAGGTCACAGTACCTGCGGAACGCAACTGGGCCTACTTTTCGTCCTGCTTTTCCGGTTGCTTTTCTTCCGGCTTCGCTTCTTCGTCGGCTTTCTTCTCCGGCGGAGTGCCGATGAGTTCATGGACGTTTTCGCGGACCCAGATGTTGCGATAGCGGACTGGGTTGCCGTGGTCTTGAATGTGGATCGGCAGCTTGTCGGGGTGCTTGCTGTACCTGGCCGGTTCGGTGTAACTGGTCGAACCCTGCAAGGCGTAATGGTTGTGCAGCAGGATGCCGTTTTGCAGCACGGTCGCGTAGGCCGGCGTGTTCAGGCTGCCGTCGTCGTTGAACGTGGGGGCGGTGAAGATGATGTCCATCGACTGCCATTGGCCCGGCTTGCGACAGGCGTTGACCATCGGCGGCTGCTGCTTGTAGATCGAGCCGCATTGGCCGTCGAAGTAGGTCGGGTTGTCGTAGGAATCGAGCACCTGAAATTCATACCGCCCCATCAGGTAAAAACCACTGTTGCCGCGCCCCTGGCCGTTGCCTTTGACCTCCTCAGGCGTCGCAAACTCGAAGTGAACCTGGCAGTCGCCAAACGCTTGCTTGGTGGTGACTCCGCCGCCGCGGACTGTGGCGGCGCCATCCTTGATTTCCCATTTGTCGCCGCCATTGAAGGCGGACATGTCGGTCCCGTCAAAAAGCACCACGGCGTCGGACGGGGCCGAACCGTTTTCGCCGGGGGTGACGACCGGCGGCTCCGGCCAGATAATGCCGGACTTATATTCCTGCACATAGGCTGCGAGCAGCGACCCGCCGGCCAGGGTGATGACGGAAGCCAAAGCGAACTGCGCCGCTTGCGAACGGAAGATGCGTTTCATAGTTAGGTGGGGTCAGGTAACGAGGAAGTGTAAGGAAGGTAAGCCACGCCGATTGTATCATGCGACGGCGGCCGTTTCGAATGACGAATTTGGAATCTTGCGGACCTCGAAATTGCCGAACCCCCTAGCCGTGCTTAGCCAGAGTCCCCGAGCAGCACCTCCAAATGCACGCCTACGCTCTCGGCCAAACGTCGCGGGTGGTAGCCTCCTTCGAGCACGCTCACGATTTTGCCGCCGCAGTGGGCGCGAGCCACTGCCGCGACGCTCTCGCTCAACACGGTGAAGTCTTCCGTTTCCAGCCCTAGCGAACCGACCGGATCCTCCGCATGGGCGTCGAATCCGGCGGAGAGAATCACCAACTCCGGACGCATTTTGTTGGCGAACTGGTCGAGTTCACGGTTAAAGCGACTCATATATTCGCGCCGCGAGGTGCCCATCGTCACCGGCAAGTTGAGTGTCGTTCCCAGTCCCTGACCGGCCCCGGTTTCATCCGCGGCGCCGCTCCCGGGATAGAACGGATAACGGTGGATCGAGAAAAACCCGACCTGTTCGTCTTCCCAAAACATGTTCTGGGTGCCGTTGCCGTGATGCACATCCCAATCGACGACAAGCACCCGGTTCAATCCTCCTTCGTCAATCGCCGTGCGGGCGGCCAGTGCGACGTTCCCGAACAGGCAAAAGCCCATGGCTGTGTGGGGCAGGGCATGATGGCCTGGGGGACGGACCAGGCAGAGCGCCGTGGTTGCTTGGCCGTCGAGCACGCGTCGGGTTGCGTCCATGACCGCCCCGGCCGCGAGTTTCGCAACGTCGTAGGACTGCGGCGAAACCACCGTATCGACCTCGATTTGACCACCGCCAGCCGCCGCGAACCGTTCCACTTCGGCGACGTACTCAGGAGTATGCACGCGTGCTAGCTCTGCCTCGATTGCTGGCGTCCACGATGGCCGCTGGCAGCGCGCCGTTAGTCCCGTTGGCCCCAAGTGGGACCAAATGGCGCGCAGCCGCTCGGCGCATTCAGGGTGGGCGCCGGTATCGTGATCCAGAAAGCGGTCGTCGGCGTACAGCAGCGTCATGGGCAAGCGACCTTCAACGTGGGACGTAACCATCCACGGTAAAACAGCTTACGCGGCGTCGCCCAGGGGGTCGGCGGCGCCTGCGACGGGCAGCCTACGCAGTGTAGCGCGGCAGCGCGTAAGGTGTCAACAACTAAGGATTTAGGTTGACAGCGGGGGTTGCCAATGGATATTCTTTAAGATGCTCAGTTGTCTTTTCTTAAAACCTGCGAAGGTGGCCAGTCAGGGCCTTCGCGAGGGGATGGTCGGAACAGACGGTTACTCCTCCTCAGCATGCCATCGTGCAGAGGCGGCTTGCAGAATACGCGCCGCGAGCGCCAGAGGTGTGAATATGAAGTTGCAGCAAATTTCCTTCGTTCTTCGGTCGTGGACGGCGCTGGCAATCGCGGCCCTCTGGGGAAGCGTGGCGTCCGTGGCGAGTGCTCAAGCGCCGCCGCCTGCGGCCCCAGCAGCGCCCGCTCCCGCGGCGAGTAATTACGAATTCATCGCGATTCCCGAGGCCATTCTGTCCAAAGGGAGTCCGATGCCCAAAACGCGGGAGTTGGAAAGCCAGGTCAAGTCGATCTTGCGCGGCGACACGCCGCTCACCAACAACGAAGCCGCGTTCGACAATTTCTTCACGCGCTATATCTTTGCCCGCATGACGCTGCTGAGCGAAGAGGAGCTGGCCTCGCTCCCCAATAAGCGCGAGCGACTGTTCCGCGATTACATTCGCCCCAATACGTCGATCGACGCGAAGGTGCATGACCGCCTGGTCGATTTGACCTTCCGTAGCATGAAGGAAATTGCGACCAAGAATTACCACCCGGCCGTGCGTTACAACGCCATGCTCGTCATTGGGGATTTGAATTCGCGGGAGGCATCGTCGAGCAGCACCAACCCTTCGCCGCCGGAGCCGCTGGCGCCTTCGGCGCGGGACTTCATGTTGGCGGAAGCGGTGAATCCCGACCAGATCGACGCCGTTCGTCTGGCTGCGCTGCTGGGACTGTTGCGGCACATGGAACTCAACGCCCAGCGACCGGCTAATTTGCAAATGGCGAAGATCACGCGCGACGGGATCGTGAAGCAGTTGCTGCCCCTGGCCACCGAGAAGAAGGTTCCCGTCAACCGCACCGCCGCAGGCCATGCGTGGATCCGCGGCCGCGTGATCGATGTGCTGGCCGCCGCGGGACAAGCCACCTATGACGACGCCGTCACACAGGCGATTGTCGGCATTGCATCGGATTCGCAGGAGCCTGCCGGTTTGCGTTATGTGGCTGTGAGTGCGCTGGGGCGCATGAACCTGGCTAGCAGCACGACCGTCAACGGCACGCAACTCGCCCGCGCCATGGCGGACCTGCTCATCGCGTCGTCGCGCGAGCAACTCGCCGCGATGGATGCCGAAATCACCGCGGAAAAAGAGCGGTTGAAGAAGCAAGGATATACCGATCCCCGGTATGGTCCCACTTCCACGCCCTACGCAAACCCCAATGACCCCACTGAAATGCGCAAGGCCGAACGGATGGATCTTGCCCAACGCATCCTCAAGTACAACATCAGCCGCATCACGACAGGCTTGAAAGGAACCGATGGCAACACCGGCGCCATCTCGGCCACGAAGGAAGGCCCCGGCCGCAATTACGTGAACAGTTTGCTCAAGTCGCTCGGCGAGTTGGTGAAAGTCTCGGACCTGCAAGACACCAACGACCGCCCCGCGCCGATCGATCAAATCGCCAAAGATCTGCGCAGCAGCCTTGGTAAATTTGAACAGCTCGCGCGCACCGCAGGCGGTCCCGCTGTGCCGCCACCTGCCGCGACATCGCCCGGCCCTTCCATTCCGGGAGTGCCTGAACTTCCACCTGGACCCGAACTTCCCGGCGGGCCGGAACTACCGAGCGGACCAGCGCTCCCACCCGGCCCTGGAGATCCTCCTGCCGTTCCCATGCCTCCGGTCCCCGCTCCTGCGCCGCCCGATGGTCCACAACTTCCTAAGTAGGCGTTCCGCAGCACACAACCTTAACCACAGGCGCAAGGATGCGTTTCTACCGCTCGGCAAAAGGAATTGCCATGATCGCAACTCTCGCTCACACGCAGCGCCGCCTCTTGCTCACGCTAGCGCAACGCGGCGCTGGTAATTGGGCGCTGCTCGTTGTGCTCTTCATGCTGCTCGCGCCGGCTGGCTGCACGCGTCCAGTCAGCGACCAACTCATTTCCAACATGCGTCTGGCGAAGCATTTGCCGCCACCTGCCCCGGCGCCGGAGGCGCCGCTGCCTACGGTGGAAGAGCTAGAAGGGGCGCTAGCTTCCAAGGTCGCCAGCCCAGACGCCGCAGGCAATTCCCAAGTCGAAGCAGTCGATGGTTGGTATTTGGCGGTCGCTGCAACGCACGAGTATCTGCTTCCCACCGGCGAATATCGCTGGCGGCACGCGGCCTTAGATCGCTGGCTAGAACACGAGCCTGCGGCGCGTCTTGAGCCCGCGCTGAAGTCGAGCGAGCCCTGGATCGTCGCCGCTGCCACGATCGGCCTGGCGCGGTCGGAACCAGCCCAGCACAACCGCAGGCTGCTGCAACTGATCGCCAACGCCGGACAATCCGAGGCGTTGCGCTGCGCCGCCATCGAGACTCTCGCGCGCGATCCCTCGTTCGAAACGGAAGCGGAACTTCGCAAGCTGGTCGACAAGTACGGGCCGAGCGAACAAGCGCCGGCGGATACGCCTCTGTATGTCGAACTGCTCTCTGGACTGGCGCGGCATATTCCTATCGATCAAGAACCGCACTTCGCCAAGGCACTGACCCTCGACGATCCGCAAGTGCAAGTCGCCGTGCTTGCACTATACAAAGCACAAAGAACGAAGCATCTGCCTCCCGAAGTGCTTCCGCTCGCCACGAGCCCCAGCAGTCAGGTTCGTCAGGCAGCGCTGGCGGCGCTCGCGACGGCGCAACATCCGGATGCCGTGCGGCTTCTCACCGCTGCCACGCAGGACGATGATGTGCAGGTGCGCATCGCTGCCATTGAGCGGCTGGGTGAAGTGGAGCACCCCGCCGCCGCGCTCGCCTTGCACGACCTGGCGACCGATGGCGCGGAACGCTTGCGCGAAGCGGCCGCCGGCGCACTTGTCCAGCAGCACGAGTGGCGCGCGGTGGAACGCGCCGCGCGCGATCCGTCGTTTCGCGTGCGGGGGGCGGTGGCGACCGCCTTGGCCAAACACGGGCACGCCGATCGCGCTCCCCTCGCGCGCCAACTGCTGACCGATCACAGCGCGATTGTGCAATCGAAAATGGCCGCGGCGCTCGCCGATTGGCCGCTCGACCTGGCCGGGCCGCTCCTAATTGAGAGCTTGCGATCCCCCAACCTGCTCACGCGAGAATCGGCCGCCCAATCGCTGCAAACGCAATGGCCGGCGGCCAAAGAGTTTCAGCCGCGCGAACCGGACAACGAACGCCGTGAGGCTGCGGTCGAGCGATTATCCGCGCAGTGGCGGCAAGAACGTCCCACCGTCACGCTGCAACCGGCGGAGGAGAGTCCAGGTTCGCTCCCGACTGCGGAAGTGTTGCGTTTGGTCGAGCTTTATCAGAACGGTGACGCCCAAGAGCGCTGGCTGGCCAAACGTCAGCTCGAAAAACTTGGCGCAGATGCCCTACCGGCCCTCGACGAGCTCGTGGCGACGCAACGCCTTGCGCTCGATGAAGCTGCGTACCGCGATCTACTGCCGGCAATTTCTCCCGCTTTTGCGACGATTGAGGAGTTGCGAGCCATGGATGTCACCACGCGGCGCACGGCCGCCAGACAGTTGGCGCAACAAGCAACGGCTGAACCACTCTCCGCGCTCGCCATCGATCGCCTAAGCACTGTCGCGCGCGCCGAAAGCGACGCGCTGGTCTGGCAAGATGTGCTCCGCGCAGCGACGGCCACGCCGAAAACCGTCGGCCACGATCTAGCGCTCGCGGCGCTCGCGCATGAACAAGCCGATGTTCGCCGCCGGGGCTGTGAATATCTGGCCGCGTGTGGCGATGATCGGCAGGCGAACGCGCTCTTGCACTTGGTCGACGATCACGACCCGCTCGTGGCGCACCAGGCGGTCATTGCGCTGGGACGCTGCGGTCCCACCGCCTCGCGCGAGCGGCTGTATCTGTTGCTCACACACACTCAAACCAACATGCAACTGGCCGCCGCAAAAACGCTCGCACAGTGGCATGACGAACGAGGCGCCGCGGCGCTGGAGCGTTTTGCCTTGTCCACTTCGGCCGCGCTGCGCCGCCAGGCGGTCGAAGCGATGGGAGAACTCGGCCAGGCGGAATTCGTTCCGGCGCTCGTGCAGGCCCTCGACGATCAGCCTGGTGTGCGTCTGGCCGCGCTCGACGCGCTTCCCAAAGCCGCCGGCGAAGATGCCCTGGCCACGCGCAAGCCACCGCCTGCCAATGCTGCCGATCGCGCGCGTCTGTGGCGCGACTGGTATGAGAAGCAGCGCTAAATCATTCGGGGGAGGTTGTCGCCTGCACTAGCGCCGGAACCGCGCTCGCGGCGGCCGGACCGATCTGGCCGAGCGCGTGCGCCGCCGCTTTACGCACTTGCAAATCGGGATCGTTCAACATCCCCACGAGCGTCGGCACCGCCTGTTGGGCGGCTGGTCCCATTTGCGCCAAGATGTCGGCCGCTTGCCGTCGCACCGCGGGATCGGAATGATGTAACAGCGGGATGACCTGGGGCACGGCCGCCGCGCCAATCCGGGCAAGCGCATCGGCCGCCGTTTGCGAGAGGGCATATTCGTCGCGGGAGAGAATCCGGGGACTTGTCGCCGTGACCATCGTCCGCGTCGGCTCAATACGCGGCGTGTCGGATGCACCGGGACGAGTCGCCCTTGCGGCAAATACGTCTCGAGCCTCGTCGACGACCTTGGTCGGCGGCTCCGAACTCAAATTACAGCCCGCCGCTACGAGTAACCCTAGCGCTAGCGCGCTGCTGCACAATTGCCAAAATCGCATCGTTGACCTCGCGCCGGAAAGAAATCGTCAACCGCAACCTTCAAGATGCGCCGGCTGCGGGCGAATGTCCAGCAGCAAAACAGCGTCAAACGGCAACAAACCACCCGCAAGAGGCGTTTTTAATGGATTTTGTGCTTCGATTCGGGAACCGACGGGGCATTTTACATTCCCACTGCCACTGTTTTTTGTAGAATTGCGTCAGGAAATTTGACAGGAGCCGCAGACGATATTACAGTGCGTTCTCCGACCGGGGCGGCGTTGCGCAATCGCGAACACCCCCAAATGAACTATGGATTCATGCCTCGCATTATTTTGCGCGGGGTTTGTCTCGTTATTATTCTTATTTTTCGGAGGTGAGTATGGTTCTCCATTCCCGCAGACGGGGGTTTACCCTCGTCGAACTCTTGGTGGTGATTGCGATCATCGCCATCTTGATCGCCTTGCTATTGCCGGCGATCAATTCGGTCCGTGAGGCGGCGCGGCGCAATCAGTGTCTCAGCAACATTCGGCAAGTCGGCCTGGCTTGCAATGTGTTCGAGAACACGAACAAGCGCTTCCCTACCGTGAGCACATCGACCGGTTCGCTCACAGTCGCCATCCCAGGCAAGCAGACGACCAACGGCAAGCCCCCCACCGGGGTCCGCGACACAACTGCCGCAGGGTACAGCTTTTTGGTCACCATCTTGCCGTTCATTGAAGAGCAAGCGCTCTACAATGACATCTCGACCACGTCCAAGAAGTTTCAGCTAGATGCGTTTGATCCGGCCATCCAGATCAATGGCCTGCATCTGTCCCACCGGAAAATCGGATCCTATCGCTGCCCGAAGTTTTCGGGCGGAGAAACGGTCATCGATCCGAACATGACTGGTACGCCCCTTACTTACCCTACGCCGCCGCCAGCAGTCGGCAATTACATCGGTTTTGTGGGGACGGACGTGAATCTTAGCGGCACTCCTCAGGTGACCGAGAACGGCGCCATGGCGGTCGGTGCATCCACCGGCGGCAAAGGCTGGAAGGTGGAAGACATCGTCGATGGCACGTCGAAGACGCTCTTGGTCTGCGAGAGCCGCGAGATCGCTTACGGCTCATGGTTCGATGGCCAGTGCACGTGGGCAGTGGGCATGCGTGAATATGACACGGCGGATACGACGACGACATTTCAAGGCACCGGCAGCGCTGACTTCAGTGTGAACGCTGGCGATGGTTATCCAGGGCCAATTCCCGGCAAACTCCACGCCATTAACTACGGTCCTGATCGTCCCACCGACCAGTCGCCGTATTACCTGAAGAAAACCGCTCCCACCAACAGCAAGACGCCACGAAAATGGGGCCCCAGTAGCCAGCATCCCGGCGGTGTCGTTACGCACTGCTACGTGGATAATCACACTACGGCCGTGTCGCAGAATATCGACGCCAAGCTTTACTACCGCTTGATCTCGCGCGCCGGAGGCGAGCCTTCGGACGAAGGAGAGTAGCGCTCGGGGCGCTTGGGGGCGTAAGTCCGAGAGCGCTCGCATGATCGTTTGCTTCGGCTGCCCGCTGTTTCGGCGGGCAGCCTTTTTTGATCCAGGAAATCGTCCATTCACCAACCCCTCACGATCCAATGACAGCACCCCCTATCGAAATCTCCGTTTCTGAGGTGAAAGCTCTGCTCGACGAGCAAGCGGCGTTCCTGCTGCTCGATTGCCGCGAAGACAACGAACACGCTCTCGCACACATCGACGGAGCCGTCCAGATTCCGATGGGAAACTTGCCGGATCGGATTCACGAAATCGAGGCGTTTCGCGAACTGCCGATCGTCGTTCATTGTCATCATGGTGGGCGCAGCTTGCGCGTCGCCAACTGGCTGCGCAACAAGGGATTCGCCAATGCACGCAACATGACCGGCGGCATCGACGCCTGGTCACAAGAGGTGGATAGCTCGGTGGAGCGATACTAAGGGCGACCTAAATGCATGGCGGAATCGGCGACGTACCCTTGCAACGCGGCGATTCGACGGCATATTAGTAGGATTGAATAGCTGTCAGCGGGCGTGGCGGAATTGGCAGACGCGCAAGATTCAGGTTCTTGTGGCCGCAAGGTCGTGGAGGTTCAAGTCCTCTCGCCCGCACTCGCAGGAAGGTGGAATCCGCAAGGACCACACGGCAACCGTTAGAGCCGAGGACTTCCTGCTTTTTTTACGTTGACAGTGATAGCCTGCTAACTAACGCTAGTAATGGAGGACATGCGAGTGACTGCGACGCAAAAATTCCGACGTAACCTGGCTCGCGAAATGAAGAGCCGCGATCTCACCCAGCGAGAATTCGCGAGGATGGCCAAGGTGACGTATCCCTACGTAAACCGAATTCTCACGGGGAAGTCTTTTAGGCCGTCCCTGGATATGGTTGAGCAGTTCGCCAAAGCGCTGGGGATGCAGGTCGCTGATCTCATTGCCTGAGTTTTCTCAGCTTTTCGTCCGTGTTCGGCTTGCTTGCGATTGCAGGCATTTTCGACAACCGCGTAACAGCCGCAGCACTACCGGAAAAGATTAAATGCGACGCGCTGTTGACAGCTTGTTAGCAATGTTTATAACAGCGCCAATCCTAAACCTGGCGGTGGCGCTCACGCTTTGCCGGTCGGCGGCAATTGAGGGTTCGATTCCCTCGGAGCGTCTCCCAAATCTGACGGCTTCTAGCTGATTCTTCAGCAAGCGGCCGCATCTTGACCGCATAAACCCAGCAGTGTGCTGGGCCAGTTCCCCACGTCTTACCATGGAAGGGATTCCGATGGCAGCTTGCCTTACGCAATCAGGAACTCCGTCGTTCACGTTGGCGCATTTGCACAACGCGACAGCTCAGGCAAATCAAGCGATGGATCGGGCGCGAGATGCGTTTCTCGACAGGAATCGTAAAACGCGGGTCAGCCGACATCTCTGCCCCGCCTGCTTTTACCTGCGGGGCACGCAGCATACGAACGTCTCGCCAACCAAGGACTGCGAGCTGTGCGGCCGCGAAATGCAGTTTGGGACCAGCCTTGTCAATCCATGCGAAGCAGGTCGCGAAGTTTCTTAACGAGCGGCTGCGGGAGGAAGTCGACGCGGTCCTCGTCCATTGCTTTGCCGGCGCGTCGCGTTCTCCTTCGCTGGCGATGGCGATCGCGGACGCGACCGGGCTCTCGCGGTGGTCGATCGATTGGAGCCCGCAAGATCCGACCGTCGAGCCGCCGAATGTGCATGTCTACGAAACGACGCTGGAGGCACTCGCGAGCTGCATCTGAATTCCCTTTCCTGAACCTAGCGAGAAACCTGATGAAATCGAATCCACTGAAATATCCTGGGGGCAAGGCATACCTTGCCAAGAAGCTCGCGTCGAGCGGATCGTCGTCACCGATGTCTTCAAATTCGAACATGGTCCACAGCTACAGTTGCTGTACCTTAACTTCAGATTTCGACAGGAGGGCATCCATCGAGCCACTATCGACGTCGGCGAATGCACGAACACAGCTTCAGGGCGCTCTCGAATCCATTTTCGAAGCGACGAAGGTACTTTGTCGGCCAGTAGCAGCAACTCATCTTCGTCGGCATCAAGCTCCGCAGCCAGCTTGTGGATGAACTTCTCGGATGGGTAGTCGCCGAAGTGCAGCTTCTCGTTTTCAACCTTGCTGATGTACGAGACGCTCGCGCCGAGCCGTTCAGCCAGTTTCTGCTGGGTCAACCGCCAGGCTTCTCGGAGTGCCCGTACTCGCTCGCCAAACTGCATCGCACGTCCTCTCCGGATTGCTCCAGAAGCCGGTTAATCCTATGCTCACTGTACTGTTGGTCAACGGCACGCACGTCTTGGCCGATACTGACGACAAGAACAGCAACATCAACCGCATCAACGAGACGCTGAAGTCGTTCGATGAGTGGACCGCCGCCAGCATTGATGAGCGGCAACTCATGCTGATCGAATTGGCGAAGGATGTGTGGAAAACTTTGTTGATCAGCGCAACGTAAGCCTGAGGGTGACAATGCCCACTTCTCGCCACAGCATCATTTTCACCCAAGCCCAACGCACGGTCGTCGTCGGTTTGCTGCCTGAACTTGCCAACCGTCTGAAGCTCGAAGAGAAGAACTCGCGCACGATCTCTCTCACGTCGAAAGAACTTGACGCTCTCCGCGAGAAGGCCGAGGCCGCACGGCCTCACGCCGAAAACGGCATGATCCGAAACTCTCTGCGGCACATTGTCGATGCCGTTACGAAGGCCGTCGAAAAATCTAAAGGTATCGGCTTGATCCCAGCCTCCGAGCGGCTCTACCAGTTCAAGATCACGCTGCTGGAATCCATGCCCCCGATCTGGCGACGGATTCAAGTCAAGAATTGCACGCTCGACAAGCTCCATGAACATATCCAGACTGCAATGGGTTGGACCAACTCGCACCTCCACCAGTTTTGGATCGACGGCGAACGCTACGGTGATCCTGAGTTGCTCGAATGTGATGAACCGGGTTTTGACTACATCGATTCCATCGTCACCAAGATCAGTGAAATCGTCCCCCAAGACGGGCAACGATTTCAATTCACCTATGAGTATGATTTCGGCGATGGCTGGCGGCATGCGGTGCTTTTCGAGGGATGTCTCCGTGCCGAGAAAGGTGGTCGCTATCCGATCTGTGTTGAAGGCGAACGGGCCTGTCCACCGGAAGACGTGGGCGGCGTTCGGGGCTACGCCGAGTACCTTGCGGTCCTTGCCAACCCGAAGCATGAGCAGCGCGAGGAAATGCTTCAGTGGCGCGGGCCGTTTGATGCCGAGAAGTTCGACTCTGAGAAGGCAACGAAGATGATGCGGCGGGGATTACCGGATTGGAGGCAGATGTGATGGCGGTGAATCGGAAGGACTACACCGAGCAAGGCATCATCGTTCTGACACCCACCGACGAGTTGCTAACGGCAAATGTGATCCATGAAATACAGGCCATCATCGACTCCACTGCGGCGAAACACGTCCTGATTGATTTCGAGGGAATTCAGTCTCTCGTCAGCGGTAGTTTGTATCCACACGCAGAACCCATCAAGCCGTTGTTGGCGCTTCGCCAGCGATTGCAACACGAAGCGAGACGACTTGTCCTATGCAATCTCGGCAGCGAGTTTGCAGAAGTGTTTCGGCTCACCCACCTCGACCAGATGTTCGAGGTCCAGCCTGATTTGGATTCTGCCCTGTCGAACGCAACTGGCGAAATTGTGGAATGAGTGACAATTCGTGGGCGTGTCTCTCGACGGTGCCGCGCACCGTCTCGTAAGTTGCGCCGTATCCGAACACGGAAGTCGCGACATGGGCGATCGAATTCGGCTCGACATCCGCACCTACGACCCGGACCTGATTCCGTCGGCCGCGCGTCTGGTCTGGCATCCGCTTGCGCGCTCATCCTGGAAAGGGAGAACTATGCAGAAATCGCAAATGACGCCCCATCAGCAACGGGTTGCGGAGTTCATGGCTAAGGCGGGGCAGGACGTGCCGACCGCGCCGACCGTCCCCGCCGCGGAGACTCGCATCCTGCGGGCCAAGTTGATTCTCGAAGAAGCCTTCGAAACGATTCGGGCGCTGGGCGTGTGCGTCTGGCATCGCGCCGCACCGGAGCATGGCTGGGCCAACGTCACTCATATCGGCGAGTTGAACTTCACCGACTTGGGAGTGGAGCAAGTCGACATCGTCGACGTTGTGGACGGGTGTGCTGACGTCAGCGTCGTCACCAACGGCACACTCCTCGCGTTCGGCGTCGCCGATAAGCCGATTCTCGAAGCGGTGGATGCCTCCAATCTGGCCAAGTTCGGACCTGGGGGCTACCGCCGCGAGGATGGCAAGTGGGTAAAGAGCAAGGATTGGGTTCCGCCCGACATCGCGGGTCTCTTGGCTGACCAATGCACGGCGGCGGAGGAGCCAGCGTGAGCGGCGGTAAAGAAGCGGTGAATCATCCATCGCATTACAACATGGGCAAGATCGAGGTGATCGACGCGATCGAAGATTGGAAACTCGGCTTCCATGCCGGGAACGTCGTGAAGTACGTGAGCGTTGCATCTGCGGCGTGGGGAGGTTACGGCGGGTTTCGGGCGTGGGGTGATGGGGGCGACGGGGGTGAGAAGCAACTGGCTGCTCAATGCCAGGGGTCGAGCGAGCCGTTGATCGTGTCGTGCACGTCGTCGAAACGCGCGCTCAGATCGATGATGTCCGCGTCTCGGCAACCGCGTTTGACGATCGCGTGGTTCAGATCGCCCGCCAGAAAATGAACGTCGGTGGCGGTGAAGGTGATGGGCTTGATGTGCGGGCTCGATGCACATGCTTCGAGTTGCTCACACACCTCGCCGCTGGTGAAGATTCCCCGGAGCAACGCAGCCCGTTCGTGTGGCAACAACTCGACTGTGATGTTGCGTGGCTCCAGCGGCGATCGACTCCGCGGTTGCTTCCACATCTACGCGGCGCGTCTTCTCTCGGCGCGCCGTTCGCGCGCACGCTGAGCGCGGTCGAGCGCCTCGTACACACGTTGTTGAATGAGATGTTCGGGGTGATCAGCAATCCAGCGGTCCGGCAGCAGCGACGATAACTCGTCCGGCGGCGTGGTCGGCAACCGGGCGTAGATATCCTGCAGGTAAGCCAGCGGATCGATTCGATGGCGATTGCAGGTCTTGGTCAGCGTGAACAGTTTCGCCGCCGTTTCGCCAGCCGACTGGTTGCCGAAGAACAGCCAGGCCTTGCGCCCCAAAATCGGATACTTCAGCGCGCGTTCGGCCGCATTGTTGTCCATCGGAACTGCGCCTGATTCCAGAAAGCGCGTGAACGACTCCCAGCGATTGAGCATGTAGTTGACGGCGCCTGCCATTTTCATCTTGGGAACTTGACGCATTCGCTCAGCCCACAGCCACTCGTGAAATTCCTCCACGATCGGCTGCGACTTCTCGCGTCGAGCCGCCAGGCGTTCCTCGTTACTGTTCTGACAATACAAGTTTTCAATGTCGAACAGCTTGCGAAAGTACGCCAGCGCGGTGCACGTCGC
>CAUJKE010000009.1 GCA_963205385.1 Planctomycetota bacterium
ATGTGCCTGCTACCTGAGGAACTTGCTGATGACTTGGAGTTTGATACTTTCGCTCGCCCTCTGGGGCCAGGCCGCCGCGGCGCAACCGCCGAGTGAACTCGAGTCGCAAGTGCAGCGGTTGGTGCGCCAGCTTGATGATGACGAGCTCGCGCGGCGCGAAGCGGCTGAGAAGAAGCTGGTCGAACTTGGTCCCCAGGCACTGGATTTGATTCCCCCCGACACGCCGCGCACTTCGGCCGAAGCAAAAGAGCGGCTGGCGCGTGTGCGTCGCCAACTCGAAAACGTCTTGGCCCAATCGATCGCACTGCCGACCCGCGTCACGCTCACCGGCGAGATGCCTCTCTCTGCGGCGCTCGCGGCGATTAGCAAGCAAACCGGCAATACGATTGTCGATTATCGCCTCGAATTCAATCAGCAAGCGACCGATCCCCAGCTTCAATTGAATCTCAAAGAGATGCCGTTCTGGGAAGCGCTCGATCACGTCTTGGACGAAGCCGGCATGACGCTCTATCCCTATAGCGGCAAGGAGCACGCGCTGGCCATGGTCTCCCGCGCCGCGGAGAGCGAACTCCCCCGGTACGGTCGCGCAGCCTATGCCGGTCGTTTTCGCTTGGAAGGAACGTCGATCGTCGCGTCGCGAGACTTGCGCAATCCGGCCAATCACAACCTGCGGCTGAGTCTCGAACTGACCTGGGAGCCGAGTCTGAAGCCCATCGTCTTGCTTCAGCCGCTCGCTCAACTCGTCGCGCTCGATGAAAACGGCCACTCGCTGATGGTGGAAGGTTCGGACGGGACGCTGGAGATTGGCATTGAAGGGGCCGCCGCCGCGGCCGATTTCGACATCAACCTGCAACTCCCCAAACGTGACGTGCAAAAGATCGCTAGTCTGCAAGGGAAGATGACGGCGATTGTGCCTGGCAAAGTCGAGACGTTCGAGTTCAAGGACATCACGACGCTCAAGGACTCCGTCCAGCGGCGTGGCGGCGTGGCGGTCGTATTCGAGGGAATTCGCAAGAACGGCGATGTGTACGACTTGCGGATGCGCGTGGAGTTTGACAAAGCGGCCAACGCACTGGAATCGCATCGCCCTTGGATCCTTGACAACGTCGCTTATCTTGTGACGCCTGACGGCCAGCAACTGAGCTACGACGGCCTCGAAGAGACTCGCCGCGAATCGAACGTCGCGGGGACTGGTTACAAGTTCGTTCTGGACAAAGAACCCCAAGGCTACTCGTTCGTCTATAAAACCCCGGCGGCGATCATGAAGGTGCCGGTGGAGTATGAGTTAAAGAATATTGAGTTGCCGTAGCAGGCACACTCGCGAGCGCCGCTTGCGAAAGAACGTGAGATAAACATGCAACTTGCGCTCCGATTTACGCTGTTGGTCGCACTATGGTTGGTCACTTCGCCCGCACCTGCCGCCGAACTCGACCTGGATGCAGTGGCGGTGAAAGTGGGCGACGAGGCGATTAGCGTGCGCGCCGTCGAGCACGAACTGGCCCATGCACTGCCGCGCTTGCCCAGCGACCCGGCCGCCCAGGCGAAGCTCCGCGCCGCGGCCTTGGACGCCGTGGTGCAGCGGCGACTCGCGCTCCAACAACTAACGCTGCAACAACAAGCGGCCACGAGCGCCGATGTCGCCCTGGCCAGCGAACATTTGCAGCAGGAACTCCAGGCCCGCGGAGAGAATTCGAACGACTTCTTAAACAAGCATCACCTCAACGAAGATGAATACAAGGACGAACTGCGATGGCGGCTGAGTTGGGAGGCGTATCTTAAAGAGCAACTGACGGATAAGAACCTCGCACGCTACTTCGACCGCCATCGGCGCGAGTTCGACGGCACGAAGGTTCGTGTCGCGCACTTGCTCCTCAAAGCGCCCCCTGACGATGACGCTGACGCCTGGCGAGCGCTGGATCAACAGGCGCGTGAGATTCGCGCGCAGCTCGCGGAGCTGACGTTTGCCGAAGCCGTTCGCAAGTTCTCTCAAGCTCCCACAGCAGACGCCGGCGGGGATCTCGGTTTCATCGAGCGCCGCCGTCCGATGCCGGAAGCGTTTTCCGTCGCCGCGTTCGCGCTCGAGGTCGGCGAGGTTAGCCCGCCGGTACGGACGGCATTTGGCGTGCATCTCATTCGCTGCGAAGAAGTTTTGCCTGGAAGTCGCTCGTGGACTGACGCCCGCGGCGAGTTGCGCGACGCCGTGAGCAGCTACTTGCTCACCTGGCTCGCCCATCGCCGGGCTGAAACCGCCGTGATCGAAACCACCGGCGCATATCCCCATCGCGATCCCGTGAGCGGCGAGATTGTCCCTGCCACCGAGTAACGCCATGACCACATGGAGTTTCTCCGCCGCAGCCGAGGTACGCCTGCACTATCATTCTGCACGATATCATTCTGAACGCACGGGAATCGTTCGGCGGCGCACCACGCGTTACTCGCTCAGCGCGAACAGATGAATCGGCGACGTATTGTTGGGATACTCCCCCTCCTTGTTAAGCCGGCGGCCGTTGCCGTTGGAGCCTTTGTTGGTGCCGCTGACCACGAACCGCTTCCCGCTGGGGTGCATGGCCAGGCTATGCACGTTGGCGATTTTGGTCTCGGTGAAGAACGGTTCCGCGTCGCCGCCGCGCATCAACACAACCTTGCCCTGACCAGGCCCGCCGCTGATCGCCGCCAGGAAAAAGCCTGCCGCGTGCAGGTGAATATCCATCACGTCGCAGTCCTTCGTTTCGCCGAGTTCATGCGTGTGCGCGAGTTCGCCCGTGGCGAAGTTGTAAAGGAGCAGCGTGGGAATGCCTTGGATGGTCGCGCCGTTCTTGGGCTTGTTGCCGCCGACCGCGAGTTGCTCTCCCTGCGCATCGAACGCCAGCGAGAAGACGCCGCCGACATCTTGAATGCGGTCGTACTTATACAGGAGCGACGCATCGAGCTTGCGGACGAGCTTGCCGCTGGCCACTTCCCATTGCCAGACGTAGCCTTTGCGGTCGCCAGCGACGAGCATCGTTCCGTCCGGCGAGTAACGCACGATGTAGAGGTCTTCGTTGTCTTTGTCCTGCCAGGCGGCTTGGGGCGAACCATCGGCCGTCGCCCACAGGCGAATCGTCTTGTCCGCGCCGCACGTGGCCAGCGTTTTGCCGTCGGGACTGAGCGCCATCTCGCGCAGCCAACCGTCGTGAGCTTGCGGAACGGTCCACCGCGGCTGGGGCTCGTCAGCATCGAGCGCCCACGCTCGCAACTCGCCCCACGAATCACCGCTATAGAGCGTGCGGCCATCGGCGCTAAACTCGATGGCCTGCGTCCAGCCATGATGCCCTTGTATCGGACTGAGTTCCTTCCACTGGTCGCTCGTCACATCCCAGCGCCGGATGCGCGCATCGCAGCAAGCCGCCGCGAGCGTGTTACCGTCGGGACTGTAGCGCAGCTTCAGCACCTGCGGATCCGCCTCAATCGTTGTGATCTGTTTTGGCGTGAACTGTTCGGCCAGAGTTTGTGTGTTCATCGGTTTGCGTGACCTTAAGCCAGTAACTCTTCCACCGCCCGGCAATTATCGTGGGCGATCGGGAGCGGCTGGCCGTGGTTGTTGTATTCCGTCTTGTGCGGGTCGATGCCGAGCGCGGTGAACCAGGTGTGGAACATGTGGCCGATGTCGAACGGTTCGCTATCGACAAACGTCCCTTCGTCATTCGTCTTGCCGACGACGAGCCCTTTCCTCAGGCCCGCGCCAGCCATGATGGCGGACCACGCTTCCGGCCAATGATCGCGGCCGGCGGCGCCGTTGATCCGCGGCGTGCGGCCGAATTCACTCAGGGCGATCACCAGGACGTTGTCGAGCATCGAGCGCGCGGCGAGGTCTTCGATGATCGCGGCGAACGCTTGATCGAACTTAGGCATCAGGCTCATGTGGGCGTTGAAGTTGTCGTGATGCGTATCCCAGCCGTAGCTGTTGACTTTGACGAACGTGACGCCGGCCTCGAGCATGTTGCGGGCTTGCAGCATGTGGCGTCCCAAATCGTGCGATCCATAACGCTCGACATCGCGCGGGTCGAGCCTGGTCGCGTCGAACAAGTCTTGCCGCTTCATCAGCGCGTGAGCCATGTCGTAGACATAACTATTCGCCTCGCTCGCGGTGGGGCGATGTTGCGATGCATACCGCTGGTTCAAGAGCGCGCGCAGTTCTTGACGCTCAGCGTCGTACGTTTCCGCGATCGTATCCGGTCGCAGCAGGTTCTCCGGCGGTTGGCCGTCTCCAAAGGCGAGCGCGCCATTCTTCGGCCCGAGTAAGCCGGCGTCTTGATGAATGAACCCGCCGCTCCCTGGCTTGATCCAGATGTAAGGAGGCAGCCCGCTCTCGCCGGGGCCGAGCAGTTTCGCCACCGCGGAACCAAAGTATGGATATGTCACGCCGCGATTCTTCGGATCGCCGCGCTGAATGCGCGCGACGCCTGCCGAATGGGAATTATCCTTCGTACACAGCGAGCGAACGACCGCCAGATGCTCCATCAACTTCGCGGTGCGCGGCACGAGTTCGCTGAAGTGAATACCAGGAACGCTCGTGGGAATCGCTCGCAGGGGACCGCCGAACCGCGTGTGCGGTTTGGGATCCCAGCTTTCGAGCTGGCTCATGCCGCCATCGATCCAGATGAACAGCACCTGCTTGCTTTTACGCTGCGCTTGTTCGGCCACGGCGTGCGCGCCAAACGGCCCCAGACTCGCGGCGAAGGAAGCGGCCGCCGTAGCGCCCAGCCAAGCGCGGCGGGAGCACAGGTGTTCGTGAGGGGTGCATGGCATGGCAATAACTTCTAATGATTGATGGCGAACTCGTTCGACGACAACATGGCCCACACCACTTGCTGCCACGCCGCGGCGCGAGCGCTCGCATGGGCGTCGAGGAACGCGTTCACCGCGGTGCGTTCTTCCGCGCTCGGCGCTCGTGACAGGCAGGCGGCGTACGCTTCCTCAATGGCGGCGGCATTGTTGGCGCCATTGTCAGTGGCTTTTGTCAGCCGCTCGATCAGATTGCCATCGTGAGGCTCCAAGAGCTGCAAGACATTCTTATCATGCGAGAGAAACAACGCTCCCTTCACACTCGGCGCGAACTCCACTTCCGGCTCGCGCGGCGGCAGCGCGAGCGATTTGACGCAACTCGCCGTGAGTTCTGCGCGTTGCTTGTCATCCGACCAAGGCCCGGTCGCCGTCCACAAGCTCCGCGCCATCTGCTCCGGCGTAAGTCCCTTTTCAATCGCCACGCGATAAGACGTCTCCGCAATTTCGTTGGCGTCCGCTCCCGCCGGCAGCGTGCTGCTCCGTTGATACGCGTCGCTCAGCGCGATTTCGCGCACGAGATGCCGCAAGTCGAACTCGTGTGCGGTGAACTCACGGACCAGTGCATCTAACAGTTCCGGATGCGACGCCGGATTATCCGTGTGATGCCAATCCAGCGGCATGACGAGCCCGCGCCCCATCAACTGCCACCACATGCGGTTGACGATGTTCCTGCTAAAGCCCGGCGTATTGGCCTGGGGCAAGTCGTTGGCCAGGATGCGCAGCGGGCTAAACTTCAGCACGCCGGGAAAGTTCGTCTTGTTGTCCGGCGGCGTGGCGAATTCTTGCCCCTTTTCGAACAGTTCGAGCATCTTCTCCTCGCCAAACGGAATCCGCAGCGCGACCTCGTGCTTCTCTAGCAAGAAGACCGATTGAAACTCGATCTTGCTCACGAGCGGTTGCTCCGCGACCGACGGGAACTTCGCCCCGCTGTTGAGTTTCACGTTCTTAAAATAGGCGTACAGGCCCTGGTAATCGACCTGCAAATAGTCGTCCACCTGCGGATGATCGTGACATTGGGCGCATTGCAGATCGACGCCGAGAAACAACCGCCCCACGTCGCGCACCAGGCCTGGGTAATCGACAGGGTTCTCGCCATAGTTCTCCAGCCGCTTGGAGAGGAACAAGCCTGCGCCGCGCGCGGGGTCGTCTTCCAAGTGGGGCGTGAGCATCTCGCGGACCATCTGGTCCCACGGCTTGTTCTGCTGAAACGACGCGAGCAGCCACGCTTGCCACAGTTCATGGTCGCCAAGTCGCTCGGTGAGCAGAACATGAAACACGCTCGCCATGTGCGTCGGGTGCTCGCTGGACGCCAGCAGCGCGTCGACCAGCTTCGCCCGTTTGTCGGCGCTCGAGTCCGTGACGAACGCTTGCAACTCCGCAGGCTGCGGAATCCGGCCAATCAAATCGAGATGCACCCGGCGGCAAAATTCCGCGTCGCCCGCCGGCCCGTTTAACGGCCCACCAGCATGCGCCGCAAGCTGGGCATCAATCTGCTGATGCAGGGGTTGCTCGGCGCGAGCGACACACGCCAAGACCAGCGTGGCCACCAACGTGCATGGAAGGAGAGTCGTTCGCAACATGGCGCGGGTTCGCCTTGAGGAGGAAAGCAGGCGGGACGCATCAACGCTTGTCAATATAAGGAAATCGCTCCCAGAAGGAAAGCAAAATTGTCAGACGTGCAGGCTTCCGCTCATTTGAACAGCCCCACCGGCACTTGTTTCACGTTGCGAACTTCGATGCGGACGACCTGGTCCCACGGGATCATCGTGAGCGTATGCCCCCCTTCTTTCTCGCGGCGGCCAAAGATCCCGAAGTGAGGCTGCGCGAGTGCCTCGGCAAACAGTTCCGGCGTGAAGACCTCTCCCTTTTGCAGATACAGATCAATGACCTGCCCCGGCTCTTTGGCCTCCCATAAGATGGCAACCATGGTCGCGTAGGGGTGGACCCCTTCCGGCGGCGGCGTGGTGAACGCATCGATCACGGTGGCCGGCGCTTCCACGAACGGTTCGAGTTCGTCGGCGTATGCTTCGGAGTACTCGGAGATTTCGTCGATGTCCTCGATCTCTTCGGCGGCAAACTCTTCGTCCGTCATCGAGGCCGCCGTCTCGACCTCTTCGATCTCCTCAAAGTCCTCGATCTCCTCTTCGTCGTCATCCGCGGGAATGCGGAACTTGGCGCCGCAATGCGGGCATTGGCCAGCCTTCCCCTTGAGCCGCGCCGGGCCATTCAGACGATGGCCGTTGGGACAGAGAAAAACGATTAAGTCGGCCGCGACGGGCGTCGTTTCGGTGACCGGCTTACCTGGCTCGACACCGGCCTGAGTTCCCGAACCCGCAGCCGCCACGCCCCCTTCGCCGCTTGCCCCTTCGCCATTAACCCCCTCGCTGGCCAGCGGAACCACCAGCGGCGCCTTGCACTTGGGGCACTTGGCCGCCGTGCCTGCGCGGTCGTCGCTGGTTGAGAGTGGATGCCCATTGGGACACAAAAACTTGATCATGAGATTCCGCTCAGAGGAGGTGGACGCCGCGACTTCTGTACTTCTCAACCGCATGGGGTCACTCTCTCGCATCCTAATCCAGGCTCCGCCGCGGGACAACTTCCCCCCGCGACTGGCTGCGCGACGAGCCCGACGACGCGCCCGACCGGCACTTCGCCCGTATTCTTGACGTAGCAGCGGCGTGTGGGAAACTAGGCACTCCTTGAATGGTTCGTGGAAATGGCTCCTTGAAATGGCTCCTTGATTAGCACCCTAAGCGGCAGGCTCCTCTGGGGCGCGATGTCTTTTCTAATCCGCGCCGGCGCGACATCTGGAACGAGAAGTTGGTATGGCGATTGAAGTCACTTGTCCTGGCTGCAAGAAAACGTTCAAAGTCAGCGATCAGTTCGCCGGCAAAAAGGGGCCGTGCCCCGACTGTAAAACGGTCATCACCATTCCGACGGTGAAGCAGCCGGAAGTCGTCATCCATGCGCCGGAATCGAGCGGCCCCTCGGACAGCAAAGGCCGCCCGGTGCTCAAGCCGCTGCGGCGCAAGGAAACGAAGCTCTCGCCGCTGTTGCTGGGCGTGATGCTCGGCGGCGCGGTGCTGGCCCTCGGCGGGGCGATTATCTTGCGCCTGGCGTACCCCGAGCATAACATTCCCGCCGTCGCGCTGGCGCTGGGCGCGATCGTGCTGGCGCCGCCGCTGGTGATTGGCGGTTATAGTATTCTGCGCGATCAAGAACTCGATCCTTATCGGGGCACCGCAATCATGATTCGCGTGGCCATCTGCTCCGCCGTGTATGCGGCGCTCTGGGGCGGTTATGCCGCCGTGCCGTGGGCGCTGGGACTCGACGCTTTGGAGCTCCCCAATCTCATCGTCATCGTGCCGATCATGGCGGTGATCGGCGGCTTTGCCGCGTTCGCCACGTTGGACCTGGAATTCGGCAACGGCGTGCTGCACTACGGCTTATACCTCCTCGTCACCGTGCTACTTTGCTTTGTCGCCGGTTGGCCCTTGTGGGCGAGTGGATAGCGAGCGAACGACCCATGCCTAGCCCACTGCTCGATTTGCCGGAAATCCGCGGACTGGATGTCAGCCGGCAGTTCGTGCGCATTCCGCCGGATTGCGATGTACCCCTCACGCCGCGGGTGCGCGAAATCATCGACTCCGCCGAGTTTCGCCGCCTCGCGCAGATCAGCCAGCTCGGCCTGGTCTCGCTGGTCTATCCTGCCGCGCATCACACGCGGTTCGAACATTCGCTAGGCGTGTATCGCATGGCGCTGATGTACTTGCGGCAACTCGCGCACGACGCGCGCTTCGCGGAGATCATCGGTCCCCAAGACGCCCAAATGCTGATCGTCGCCGCGCTCGTGCATGACTTGGGACATTGGCCCTTCTGCCATCCGCTGGAAGACCTGCAACTCCCCGGCGTGCCCGAACATGAACTGTTCGCCAACAGCTTTCTGCTCGAAGGCGAAATCGCCGATACGCTCCGCGACGCCTGGGGCTTGCAACCGCGCGACATCGTGGGCCTCCTCTCGGAGAAACCCCGCGACGCGCGCCAAAAGCTGCTCAAAAGCATCCTCTCCGGGCCGATCGATATCGACAAAATGGATTATCTCGCCCGCGATAGCCTCCATGCCGGCGTTCCCTACGGCCGCAACTTCGATTGCCAGCGTTTGCTCGCTAGTTTATGCCTCAATGAACAAGGGGACGGCCTGGCGATTACGGACAAAGGGCGCACGGCGGCGGAGATGATGGTCTTCGCGCGGTATGTCATGTTCAGCGAAGTCTATTGGCATCACGCGGTCCGCTCGGCGACCGCCATGCTGCAACGCGCGTTTTTCTTGCTCTATCGCCAGCTCGATTTGGACGCAC
>CAUJKE010000010.1 GCA_963205385.1 Planctomycetota bacterium
GCTTGAGTATCCCCATGCCAGCGCCCACCGCGCCGGAACTGACGAGAATCACATTGCGGCCAGCGTCCTTGAGTTGGCTAATTTCCTCAGCGAGCTGCGTGATTCGCTCTTCGTCGAGGGCGCCATCGGCGTGCGTGAGCACGCGCGTGCCCACTTTAACCACAATGGTATGCGCGCCAGTGGCGACTTCTTGCCGCAAAAGATCCATGGATGCCAAGAGCCAAAAACAAGGGAAGGAACGATATCGTCGTCAGATTATCGCACAAACGCCGCACAACTGTAGGGCAGGGGAGGGGGGCAACTCGCGCGAGTTTGCGGCCTGCCGCGTCCTGACCGAGTATCCGGCGAGCGCTTCGATTCATGACTCCGGCTCATGGTGACGCTTGAGGAAACCCACTGCGGTTCGTAGAATCTAGGTAGTCCCGACTCTCTCTCACCCCGGACGCTGGCACGAAGCCGATCCCTCGATGAGCGAACTCTACCATGAATGCGGCGTTGCGGCGGTCTATCATCTGCCGGGGCCCGAAATCAGTCCATTGTGCCCGGAACAAGGTCCAGAAGAGGTGTCGCGGCTGTTGCCACGCATGCTGTTGGACATTCAAAACCGGGGGCAACTCGCGGCGGGGGTCACGACGTTTGACCCTACCCGCGACCAGCTGATCGATACCCACAAGGATATCGGCACCGTGGCGGAGGTCTTTCGCCTGTCGCACCGCGGCAAGGCGGAGTCGCTGATGCGGGAGTATTCCGGCCGGGCGGGCATCGGGCACGTCCGCTATGCCACCTGCGGCAAGGACGACCGGAGCTACGCCCAGCCGTTCGAGCGGCACCACCTGCAGAAACATAAGTGGTTCAGCTTTGCGTTTAACGGCCAGTTGGCCAATTATGCCGAGTTGCGCGATAAGCTGTTGGCCGACGACGATCATCACCTGGCGCGCGAGACCGATACCGAAATCGTGATGCACGAGATCAGCCGCGAATATTCCGGCGATAAGCGTCTGCGGCTGATTGAAGTGATGCGCAACGTCAGCCAGCGTTTCGACGGCGCGTATAGCCTGGTGATGCTCAATTCGCTAGGCGATATGATGGTCGCGCGTGATCCGCTAGGGATCAAGCCGCTGTGCTACGCTAAGGAAGGGCCGCTCTTTGCCGCGGCGAGCGAGAGTGTCGCGCTCATCAACTTGGGTTTCAAGCCGGAAAGCGTGAAATCGCTCGCACCCGGCCATGCGATCACCATTGAAGGGGGTGAGTTCAAAATCGAGCAGTTTGCCCCCAGTCCCCGCCGCGCGCATTGTTTCTTTGAATGGATTTATTTCGCGAATGTCGCGAGCACCCTGGATGAGCGGAGCGTTTATCTTTCACGGACGGCTTTAGGCGTGGAACTTGCCCGTATTGAGCGCGCCGCAGGCCGCGTGCCGATCGACGAGAATACCATCGTGGTTCCCGTTCCCGACACCAGCAAGGCCGCCGCCGATTCGATGGCGTATGAACTGGGGATTCCCTCCCGCGAAGGCTTAATTCGCAACCGTTACGCAGGCCGAACCTTTATCGAAGGGGGGGGCGGGCGGCAGAAAAAGGCGGAAAGCAAATACACCCCGCTGCGAGAAGTCCTGGAAGGCAAACGGGTATTCCTGGTCGAGGACTCGATTGTTCGCTCGACCACGATGCGGGTGCTTTTGCGTCGGATTCGGGAGCAGGGGGGCGCCAAGGAGATTCACGTTCGCGTCGCTTGCCCGCCGATTATCGCGCCCTGCTTTTACGGCATCGACATGTCGACGATTGACGAACTGTTCGCACCCAAATTCCTCCACGGCGGCTCGTTAAGCGACGAAGTTCAGGCCGAGATGGCGAAGGAACTAGAAGCCGACTCGCTCCGCTATCTCCCGGTGGAATCCATCGCGCGCTCGATCGCGCGCCCTCCTGAACAACTGTGTCAGGCTTGCATTACCGGCGAGTATCCCACCCCCTGTGGGCAACAACTTTACGAACTCGCGCTCGAACAAGTGGGCAAGACCAACGGCGCACGCACCTACGAATCGGTTCGTTCGTAGTCGCGCCGCTCGCAGTTACACCGCTTGCAGCTACACGGTCGTGTTCAGTCCATCTTGCGAACCACGCCGACCAGTACGCCCAACACGTGTGCATTGGTTACGTAAATCGGCTCCATGCTGGAATTTGCTGGCTGCAAGCGAATGCGATTCGCTTCGGGATGCCAGTACTTGAGCGTCGCTTCTCCATCGTCGGTTTGGGCGACCACGATCTGTCCCGGTTGCGCGGACTTCGTCCTCTTGATGACGACAAAGTCGCCATCGGCGATTTGCGCCTCGATCATCGAATCCCCGCGCACTTCCAGGACAAAGAGCGACTTCTTCGTGAAAAACTCGGCAAAGTCCACCCGATCCTGCTGCTCAAAAGCAAGGTTGGTCATCCCCGCGGCCACGGTGCCGACCAGCGGCAAGCCGCGCTCCTCATCGAGGGCTTCGCGGGTGATCTCAATCGCACGGGACTTGTTCGGGCTACGCGTGATGAGCCCCTTCTTTTCGAGCGCTCGTAAATGACACATCACGCCATTGGGCGAGCTGATCCCGAAGTCCTCGCCAATCTCCCGCACGGTTGGGCCATAGCCTCGCTTTTGAATCTTGTCGCGAATAAATTCAAAAACTTGGCGCTGGCGATCGGTAAGTTGATCCATCACTGACATGGCGTCTTCCTCTATGTTCTTGAGTGTGATCGGTTGATTCCGAGTGGTAACTCGTGACCACCTGTGTCAAATATAATATACGGCTGTACACAGTCAATAGCGTTTGTACAGCAGGCGGGCAAAATTGCGCGAATTTGGCCGCTTCGCGCAGGGTAAAACGTGCGGGAAATGCGGGGATTTCCGGCAATTTCGGCTTTTATCGGGAACTGGAAAAATTACCCTGTTTGCGGTTGCTCCCAGCCAGTTATGACCTAGGTTTTCAATAGCTCCCGAGTCTGGCGCGTTTTAGCTCCTGACAATCGTCGGATGCCTGGACGATGGATCACGTTCGTCCCCCGACTTAGTCCATTGGCCCGTTTGCAGGGCGGCAGGCGGTACTTGTGGAAGGAGGATTTATGCGACGAGTAATACGATTTCTTCGAGAGGAAGACGGCCCCACGGCTGTCGAGTACGCCGTCATGTTGGCGCTGATTATCGGCGTTTGCATGGGTGCGGTGATGACGCTCGGCAACGCGACGGCTGGCAGTTTCCAAAGCTCGCATGATGCAATCGTCGGCGCGATGGGTGGCCCGTAGCACGGCCACTCATGTCACCGCGATTGATTTGTCTGGCAAGAACGCACGCGCGGACCTGTTCTGCGCGTGCGTTTTTCAATGAGCGGCAAGGGATGCTGCCGAGATTTCGATGCTATCGAGACATCCACCGAAATCACTCCCTCAATCGGTGAGCTAGAGTTTCATGAACGCCAACTCACTCCGCTCGGCATTCCTGTCGGGCTGGGTTGCGTTCTCGCGGCGAGTCCCTCCCCGCGATGACACGGACGCTCGATCACATCCACTCATTCAGCGAGTCTAAAGCATGAACGAAGTCGCTGCCTCCACTGACCAGTGGTGCCTGGTGAACCACGCCGAAGGCCAGCAGATCATGGTGCCCACGAGCGGCGTCGAACTGATCGTGGGCCGTTCGCCGGATGCTGGGTTGCGCATTCAAAAGCCGACGGTCTCGAAGCAGCACGCGGTGCTGGCGATTCGCGGGCAGCGGTTGTTCGTGCGCGACTTGACCAGCACCAATGGCACGTATGTCAACGGCATCTTGCTCGCAGGCGAAGCCGAACTGGAATGCGGCGATCTTTTGCAATTCGCTGAAGAGGTTTATCAGGTGGGCTGGGACGAAGGACGTCCGCCGCCGCAGACGATGTCCACGCCGGCGCTCGACGCGGCGCTGGCCGCGATTCACTTCAACAAGCTCATCGACCAATGCGCGGTGATGCCGTTTTTTCAACCGATCTACGATATCGCGCTCAATCGCGTTATCAGCTACGAAGTTCTGGGGCGCAGTTCGATCGCGGGACTGCATTCCCCGGCGGAGATGTTTCAGACGGCGTCACGATTCAGCATGGAAGCCGAATTGAGTCGTTTGTTTCGTCGTGAAGGGATGCGCGCCGCGCGGCAGTTACCGGTTCGCACCACCATCTATCTCAACACGCACCCGGTCGAACTCGTCGATGTCGGCGCCCTGAACGCTTCCATGCACTGGCTGCGCGAGCAGCATCCGGATGCCTGGATCACGCTCGAGATTCACGAAGCGGCGGTGGCCAATCCGGGCGCGCTGCGGGAAGTGCGGCAGTTTTTGCAGGAGCTCAATATCGGCCTGGCATTCGACGATTTCGGCGCCGGTCAGGCGCGACTGGAGGATTTGGTCGAGGCTTCTCCCGATGTGTTGAAATTCGATCTGTCGCTGGTCCGCGAGATACATCTGGCGCCGCCGCGCAAACAGAAGATGCTGGAGCAACTCGTGCGCCTCGCGCTCGATCTCGGCGTCACGCCGCTCGCCGAAGGCGTCGAGACGCTGCAGGATCACGAGGTGTGCCGCCAACTCGGCTTCCGCTTGGGGCAAGGCTATCACTATGGCACGCCTGGTCCCGCGTGTAATTTCGCAACCGATTATGGCGGCGAAACGCAACCTCGCAGCTTGCGACTGCCTGGGGAGTGACATCTCAACGGCAGCCCCCAGTTTTTGGAAAGCTCCCGCAAGCATGCGGCGCAAACCTTGGTGGCGGACATCGGCTCGCTAAACTCGGACGTGCGCGCCGGCCGCCGCTTGTCTTCGCCCTGGCGATCGCCGCTCTCGTCCCGCTGCTCAAAGAGAGCGCAGATTTCCTCTTGCGCTATCACTAATTGACATGTCGAAAGATGTCGATATAATTGAGCAGTCAGCACGAAGCCCGTGCCGGGGCATGTAACTCCTGCATCGTGTCTTCAAGGTTTTCGGTAGGGCATGAAGGGAACGAACTGTTTTTAATTTTAATGTCGTCAGCTAGCGATATGACAATATGCCAGCGAATGGGAGAACCGGCATTCCTGCGAGGCTGCCGGCCGGTTCAAGCCGCTTGTTGAACGCCGAGACGCAACCATGTTTTTACTCACGTTACTCTCTGGGGCCTTGGTGGGATTCGCGCTGGGGTTGACCGGCGGCGGAGGCGCCATTTTTGCCGTGCCGCTGCTGGTCTACGGCTTGAACGTGCCGGCGCGAGAAGCGGTGGGCGTCTCGCTACTGACGGTCGGCAGCACCGCGCTGGTTGGCTTTTTGCAGCGCGCATGGCGCGGGCTGGTGGAGTTTCCCACAGGCTTATTGTTCGCTATCGCCGGCATGTGCGGCGCGCCGCTGGGAACATGGCTGGGGAATCAAATTCCCGATGCATTGCTCCTGGGCCTGTTTGCGGTTTTGATGTTCGTGATTGCCGTGCGCATGTGGCGTAATTCGAGCCGTGCGACAGCGACGAGCGCCGACCGCGATGACGACAACGCAGGCCCCACTTGTCGTCGTGACCCAGCAGGCCAACTGCGGTTGACCTCGCAGTGCGCGCTGCTATTGGGGGTGGTCGGGTTCGGCGTGGGCGTGCTGTCCGGAATGTTCGGTGTCGGCGGCGGATTCATCATTGTGCCGGCGCTCGTCATGTTCAGCGGGATGGGGATGCAACGGGCGATCGGCACTTCACTACTGGTCATTACCCTGATTGGAATCTCCGGCGTCGCTAGTCACCTGCTCGCAGGCCGGGCCCTCGACCTGGCCACCGCGGGCTGGTTCACCATCGCGAGCATCGCGGGACTCTTTGGCGGCAGCGCGCTTGCCCAGCGCCTGGCGGGGGCCATGCTGCAGAAACTGTTTGCAGCGACGATTATTTTTGTGGCGGTGTTCGTCATTTACCAAACATTTGGCTACTAGGAGATCGACATGCGTGGTTGGTGCATGAGCCTGGCAGCCTCCTCGAACCCCAACCCGGAGTTGCTGTGCGAACTCCGTAAGTGCGGTGTTGAAATCCTGGTCTGCGGCCAAAGCGTGGCGCGCAACAGATTCAGCACGGTTGAAGTCGCCAGCAAACGGCCGGTGGCCATGTCGGCCATGACGGTCAAAGTCAATCGGCGACCAGCCGGTTATGCCTACCATTGCCCACGTTAGAAAAGGATCGAATCATGCTCACTCAATTTTCAAAACTGACGTTTGCCACCGTGGTCGCGTTGTTAGTGGCCTTGCCGTTGTTTGCGCAGCGCGGAGGCGGCAAAGGGCCGAGAGGGCAGGGGGGCCCTGGTCGAGATCCGGCCTTCGCTGCAGATCGGGAACTGTTTCATTATCTCTTGGAACATCGAGCCGATATCCGGCGTGAAGTGACAAACACCGACGACGGGGTCGTGACGCTCACGGAGTCGGACAAACCGGAAGTGACGGCGGCGATTCAGAAGCACGTGGCTTCGATGGAGCAGCGCGTCAAAAACAAGCAACCGTTCCATCTGCGCGATCCCCTCTTCGCAGAGCTATTCCGTCATGCTGACAAGATCACGTTTGACTATGAACAGACCGAGCAGGGGATGCGCGTGACGGAGACGTCCGACGACCCCCACGTGGCGAAACTAATTCAAGCACATGCCAAGGTGGTGTCGTTGTTCGTCAAGAACGGTTTCTCGGAAGTGCAGCGCAATCACGAAGTCCCCAAGTAGCCGGAGCCATGGAATCAGGCTAGGCTGATGTTGGTGCACATTGTGCATTCGCGTTGCCGCCGCTGTCGTGCCGCGGCGTGTGACGCAGTCACGCAAAAAGCACGGACAAGACTCTCGCCTAACGAAACAAGGAATTCCCCCCATGAACCACAAATCTTGCCTCACCTTAAGCGCGACGGCGCCACTTTTGCTGGCCATCTGCCTTGCTTGTTCGACTTTAATGGCTCAAGAGCAGAGCGTGAAGCCTGGCATCAATAAATCCTTCGATAAGCCGAATGTCACGGACTTTGAGGGCCGGTTCGAGAAGGAAGGACGGGAAGCTTTTGATCATCGCAAGGAAATCGTCGCCGCCTGTCAACTCAAGCCGGGCATGGCGGTGGCCGATGTCGGGGCCGGCACGGGCTTGTTTACGCGATTGTTTGCGCGGGAGGTGGGCCAGGACGGACTTGTTTACGCCGTTGATATCGCGCCGGAGTTTGTGGCGCACATCGAGCGGTCGGCTCGGGAGGAACAGCTTACCAACGTCCGCGGCGTGCTCTGCAAGCCGGACTCCGTGGAACTGCCTGCGAATTCCGTCGATCTCGTCTTCATCTGCGATACCTACCATCACTTCGAGTATCCCCAGAAGACCTTGAAGTCCATCCATCAAGCGCTCAAGCCTGGCGGCCGATTGGTGGTGGTCGACTATCGCCGCGTCGAAGGCGAGAGCAGCGCGTGGACCTTAAACCACGTCCGCGCCGGGCAAGAAGTCTTCACCAAGGAAATTACCGACAGCGGCTTTAAGCTCGAGAGCGAAGTCAAAGACCTGCTAAAAGAGAACTACCTTCTGATCTTTACCAAGGCGGATCAATAACGATCCATTCGCATTGAGGCCAAGATCTTTAACACCCAGCGGAAGGAGCCATACGCATGAAACTGCTTATCGTGGGAGGCGTTGCCGGGGGCGCCTCGGCCGCCGCGCGCGCCAGACGCCTATCGGAAGACGCCGAGATCATTCTCTTCGAACGAGGGCCGGAAGTTTCCTTCGCTAACTGCGGCTTGCCCTATTACATTGGCGGCGAGATTACAAAGCGCGACAAACTGCTGGTCACAACGCCTGAACTCTTGCGTGCGCGTTTCAATCTGGATGTGCGGACGCGCAGCCTGGTCGAAGCGATCGACCGCCAGGCGAAGCGGGTGCGAGTGCGCGACCTGGCGACGGATCGCGTGTATGAAGAATCGTACGACAAACTCATTCTCGCGCCCGGCGCGGCGCCGCTGCGTCCGCCGATTGCCGGCTTGGACTTGCCGGGGATTTACACCTTGCGCAATTTGCAGGATGTGGATCGCATCAAGCAACGCGTTGATCAAGGCGTGCGGCAAGCTGTGGTGGTGGGCGCCGGCTTCATCGGCTTGGAGTTGGTCGAGAATCTGGTCAAGCGCAACGTGGCCACGACCGTGGTCGAACTGCAGAACCAGGTGTTGCCTCCCTTGGATCAGGAGATGACAACGCCGCTCGTGGAGACGCTGGTCGCCCACGGGGTGGAAGTGCTGTTAGGCGACTCCGCGGAGGCGTTTGAAGCCGCGGCCGATGGCCTCTCGGTGCGGCTGAAGTCAGGGCGTCAACTCCCGGCGCAGCTTGTGATTCTCGGCGTGGGAGTTCGGCCTGAGAACCAACTCGCGGTGGACGCAGGGCTTGAAGTGGGACCGCGCGGCGGAATTCGCGTCAACGAGCATTTGCAAACCAGCGATGCGGATATCTACGCCGTAGGCGACGCCATTGAAGTGCAAGACTTTGTCCTCGGGGGTGCGACGCAGGTTCCGCTGGCCGGTCCCGCCAATCGCCAAGGACGCATCGCCGCCGATAACGTTTTTGGCCGCGCGGCCACCTACCGCGGGACGCAGGGAACCGCCATCGTCGGCGTTTTCGACCGCACCGCCGCCATGACCGGCGCGTCGGAGAAAGTGCTCCAGCGAAACCAGCGGCCGTATCGCAAGATCTACGTGCATCCCGGTCATCATGCCGGTTATTATCCCGGCGCCGAGTCGATGACGATCAAGCTGCTTTTCGATCCTGACTCGGGACGCATTTTGGGCGCTCAAGCCGTGGGAGGCGCCGGCGTCGATAAGCGCATTGACGTTCTCGCCATGGCCATTCAAGCCGGGCTCACAGTCTTTGATCTCGAAGAGGCGGAGTTGGCGTATGCGCCTCAATATGGTTCCGCCAAGGATCCGGTCAATATGGCCGGTTTTGTCGCGGCTGGAATGTTGCGCGGCGAGCATCCGCAGATCGACGTCGGCACACTGTTGGCGCTGCCGGGCGACGAGCAACCGCTGCTGCTCGATGTCCGCACGCCGCAAGAATTCGCCGCCGGAGCGATCCCCGGCTCAATCAACATTTCGGTCGACGACTTGCGCGCCCGGTGGGGCGAACTTCCGTCAAATCGCAAGATTGCCGCTTACTGCCAGGTGGGCCAGCGCGGCTACGTGGCGACACGAATGCTGCAACAATTGGGCCTGAGCGTTCAGAATGTGAGTGGCGGTTATAAGGCATATCTGCTTTACCAGGGGGCGCAAAGATGACGCCTTGCCAATGCCGTGCACTATCGCGTTAGCTATATTAGAGAGGGAGGCTGCGGCGGCGCAACTGTCGGCCGCGGCCGCGGCGGCGATTGGCAGCAAACTCAAGGAGCGGAAGAACGCACGGCGGCGGATCGGGCGTTCTTCCCCAAGTTGTGATCGGCGCATGTTCAGCGCCACCAGGCAACATTCCCATCCGCATAAGTGAGCCCAGCCATGTTTCGCAAAACGTTTGGTGCGTGTGCTACTGTGATGGTTATGGTTTCCTTCGCCACGATGGCGCGCGCCGCGGAGCCGGAGAAGCCGCTGGCGGTCTTCATGCAGGCGAAACTCGGCCATTCGCAAAAACTGCTGGAAGCGCTAGTCAACGAGGACTTTGACGGCATGGCGCAGCAGGCCCAAAAAATCAGCCTCTTGACCTTGGCCGCAGAATGGAATGTGCTCCACACGGAGGAGTATCAACAGCAGAGTCGTGAGTTCCGCCGCACTGCGGACGCCGTGAAGCAAGCGGCCCAAAAGAAGAACCTCGACGGAGCAGCGCTCGCGTATGTGGACATGACCATGAAGTGCGTCAACTGTCACAAGTATCTCAAACAAGTACGCATGGCGAGAACCGACTTTCCCCGCGGCGAACAATTTGTCCTTCAGCCGTAGCGGGACCGACGTCAACTTCCGGTGGGGCGCGGTCCTGCTATTGTGATGCTCGCGCAGGACTAGTGCGCAGCGAGCACCGGGGGGCGATGTCACTGAAAGCGGAGACGAGGCACGTTGTCAGCATGGGTTTTCTAGGCCGGGCCTCGAAAACCCACGCAGCGCGGCAAGAGCCTTGCCTCATAAGTGGTCAAATCATCCCAGGAATCTGCCACTAAACTCCCGGCAGATCCGTTTAGGAAGAGGCAGGCAGCGGCGACGGCGCGCTGCGATCGGCCGAGACTGTCAGTTCATCGACGACGTCACGAACTCCCGCCACGCGGCGCGCGGCGGCGATCGCCAACTGTCGCAAGTGGAACGTGCCAACTTGCCCTCTCAGGTAGACGCAACCACAAGCGGCATCGACGCCGAGGCTGGCTAGTGCCGGTCGTGTCGTGCCCAAATAAAGCCTGACCCGCGCGGCCAATTCTCGATCTTCGGCATCCATGGGCGTGAAATCCTGCGCGCTTCGTTGTTGGGGTAATCCGTTCATGGCGATTCTCCTTGAGAAAAGGATCGCATCACTTCTATGCACGATTCGTGCCGCTTTCCCCCAAGACCGAATTCACGATTTTTCCAATGGATTCGGGGCAAATCGCTTGCCAGAGGTACATCTGTGCGCTACTAATCGTCACACATCCTGCGCGGGAACGCCTGATTGAAGTGGCCGAATCCATCGCAGGGCGAAATGCAGATGCCCGCGAAGATCAACAAAAAAATGCGCGGTGCGAATATCTTGAGCATTCAAGATCCGCAGCGCGCACAGAGAAGTTCAAAGTTTTCAGCTACCGGGCCTCGTCCGCCTCAAGCGAACTGTTTTTCCCCGTTTGCAGGATGCAATGGTCCGCGGCGTTTGAGCCGTACGCATTGCCACGTAATTCAGACTCCGCCTGCCGAGCGAGGCCCCCTTACCAACATTGGATGCTCCAAGTCGCAGATGCCCTCCGTTCGAGAAAGGAAATCCGGCGGCGGATGGGAGACCGACCCCTTTCCACCGCTCAGGCCACTCACCGCTTTCTATACGTGTTTCGGCCAAGCGTGGTTCACAACATTTGGCGATTTTGAGTCGTCGTTCCAAGCCCACTTCGCGTCCCTCAATTGTCCTGTATTTACCGGGCCGAATGCGTTCATTCGCGAGCGCGATTGCACGGTGCGAAGCGTCCGCACTGGGCGAAGCAAGCTTGAACGTCGTGCGAGCGGCGTGGGAACGCGAGCGCCAGCAGCGCCGTCAGCGGTTGGCGCTGCCGCGGTTTCCGTTTGTCTGCCCGTGGCGCACGAGTTCTGTGGTCATCGGTCATCGTAGTAACCGGAAGCGATCCCGTGCATTTGCTAAACTGTTGGATTGCCTCCGCGGCTCTTCCCTTCCGGCGACGCCATGACCATCAGCGACCAAACAGAGATTCTCGACTTCCTGTCGCGCGCCGACACATTTCCAGGCGAGCCGCACCCGCCTCAGCGCATCGACACCCATATCTCGTGCGTGTTCTTGACGTCTCAAACCGTCTACAAACTGAAGAAGCAATTAAAATTCGACTTTCTCGACTACAGCACGCTCGAGCGGCGGCGCTGGGCTTGTGAAGAAGAGGTGCGACTCAATCGACGCCTGGCGCCGGATGTCTACCAAGGCGTGCTTTCCGTGACGCGCGAAACCAGCGGCCAGCTCGCGCTCCACGGTTTGGGCGAACCGGTGGAGTGGCTCGTGCAAATGCGCAGGCTCCCAGAAGACGCCACGCTGTTGCATCACATTGAAGCGGGAACCGTAACGCAGCACCAGATTCGTTCGCTCTCCGCGAAGCTGGCGAAGTTCTATCAAACGCAGCAAGCGCAAGCACAAGCAGCGCCAACGAGCCTGGCTGGATCCGATTATCTCGATCGTTTGCAGCGTTATATCCGCGATAACCTGAAAGAGTTCGCACGCGAGCGAGCAGCGTGCGAGTCTGGTGTGCTCGATGCCGCCGAGATTGCTCAGATCCATCGACGTCAGCTGCGGTGGCTCGGTTTGCATCCCAAACAGCTTGCGGCGCGGCCGGTGGCCGGTAAGGTCGTCGATGGACACGGCGATTTGCGGCCAGAACATGTCTATTTCCTGCCGGAGCCTGTCATCATCGACGGCATCGAATTCAATGCGGAGCTTCGTCAGATTGACGTCCTTGATGAACTTGTCTTTTTGGCCACGGAGTGCGAAGCGCTCGGGGCCGAATGGATCGGGCGGCAGTTGCTGGACGAATATCGAGCCGCGAGCCAAGACGACTACGATCCGGCGCTGAGTGATTTTTATGCCTCATACCGCGCTTGCGTGCGGGCCAAGGTGCATTGTCTGCGAGCGCGACAACTGCCTCCTCCCGAGGCGGAGGAGTCTCTGCACAGAGCGAGCGACTACTTGCGCATCGCCGCCAAGCACGCCGAGCGCCTCGCTGGGCCCGTGTTGATCATCGTGTACGGCCTCTCCGGCACGGGTAAATCGACGCTCGCCGCTGCACTGGGATTGGCCTTGCGGATCGAAACGCTATCCACCGACGCGCTGCGGCAAGAACTGTTCGCGGATGCCCCGCCCAAGGAACGCTATCGTCCCGAAAATCGACAGCGCGTGTATGACGAACTTCTCCAGCAAGCAGGCGAACAATTGGCTGCCGGCAAGTGGGTCATCGTGGACGGCACATTTGCGCAAGCTAGTCAGCGTCAGGACGCGATCGACACCGCGCGCATTCAGGGGGCGATGGTGCTGCTGGTGCACTGCCAATGTGATCCCGACGTAGCGCTGCGCCGCATCCACCAGCGCATGCGCCGCGGCGGTTCACTATCCGAAGCAACCGCGGACGTTTATCAACAGCAGGCTCATGCTTTCGCGCCCGATGACGCCATCGAGGCGCGGATCGTCGTCGTTGATACCGCGCGCGAGGTAGATGAGAATCTGCAAGTCGTGTTCCAGATTCTCAATCCCGTTTAGTCGCTCGCGCGGGCGCCAGATCGGTTCGCCTTAAAGTTTCAGCCCCCACTCGTCGACCATGTTGACCACGGCGGCCGTAATATCCATCGTGCTGATCACTCCCGCTACGCGCTGCCGCGCATCGAGAACCGGCAAGCGATGCAGATGGTGTTCCGTCATGATCGTGGCGGCTTGAATGAGCGGCGTCTGGGGCGACACAGTGAGCACTTCCTCGGTCATGTAAGCGGATGCCGTGTCAGGCTGGCAGACCCGAACTTGCAACCCTCGGCCTGGCTTGCTGCGAGTGACGTCCGAGTCGGAAACTTCGGCATCTCGCCGCAAGAAATCGGTCGCGCTCAGAATCCCCACGAAACGACCTTGTTCGTCCGTTACGGGGGCGGAAGAAATGTCGTGTTCCAGAAAAGTCTGGGCGACATCGACCATCGAATCACGCGATCCAACCGCGATCACCTGCTTGTTCATCACGTCGGCGACCGTCAGCGCACGTAAACGGTCCAGCGCATTGCGGATTGGCATGGTCCCCTCTCACTGGCTTGCGAGTCAAAGTCATCGGCAACCAAGCTTCCGACGCGCGGAAGTACTCAGCCTGTCGTTGCACGACTTACCATAGGTGCAATTCGAGTGCCAATCGCCATTGTGTAAACCGCGAGGCGCTGACGGGCGTGGACAAAGCCACTACACTAAAAAGTGTGCGTATTAGCGCGCGGTTGGCCTCAACCGCACACTTTTCCCCGTCAAGATCCACTCCGCGGCACAGTTTCTCATCCATTTTCGACCAATTACGCACGCTGCGCGCGGTGGGCCAGCGAAAAATCGATGCTGGCCCGTAATTTGCAATGGTAGGTTCCAGGTCTTGCTCACACGAAGTTACCCGTCGCCCAGTCGCGACGCTGAAGAATTCCTTCCCAATTACACGAGAACTACCAATGGCTACTGAAAGAGGAATGAGCCTCTTGGTCGTGGACGACGACGATGATTTTCGCCAAACGACGGTGCGCTGGTTCGAGCGCGCAGGCTTCCGCGTGAAGGAATCGGACAGCGGCGACCACGCCCTCGAGATGGCGCGGCTGCACGAATTCGATGTCGCGATCGTGGACATGATGATGCCGGGCATCTCCGGACTTGAGCTTCTCAAGAAGCTCAAGGAAGCAGGCGCCGAAGGCGAAGTCATCTTGCTCACGGGGCAGGGGACGGTCGAGTCGGCCGTCAGCGCGATGAAGTCCGGCGCGTTCGATTATCTCACGAAGCCCTTTCCGCTTAAGGATTTGCAAGCACTGGTTTGCCGCGCTTACGAGCATGGACGGTTACGGCAAGAGAACCGTCAGTTGCGCGCGTTGCTGAAACGATCGCAACCACAAGACCACATGATCGGTCGTTCGCCGGCGATGCAGGAAGTGTTCCGGTTGATCGAGCGGGCGGGGCCCAGCGGCAAGGCGATTTTGATTCAAGGCGAAAGTGGCACCGGTAAGGAGTTGGTCGCGCGGGCACTGCATCAGGCCAGCGGTCGGGCCGATAAGCCGCTCGTGGTCATCAACTGCGCGGCGCTGCCGGAAGCGCTCTTGGAAAGCGAACTCTTCGGACACGAGAAAGGCTCTTTCACCGGCGCGGTCGCGGCGAAGTCAGGCCTGTTTGAAGTCGCCGATGGCGGCACGTTATTCATCGATGAAATCGGCGAAATGCCTGGCCCGCTGCAAGCCAAATTGCTGCGCGTGCTGGAGGATGGCTCGCTGCGCCGGGTCGGCTCCATCAAAGAGCGGCGGGTCGATGTGCGGCTCGTGGCGGCGACCAATCGCAACCTCATTCAAGAGGTTCGCGATGGCCGGTTCCGCGAGGATCTCTTCTATCGCATTAATGTGATGTCGTTGGAACTGCCTCCCATTCGTGAGCGCCAAGGGGACATCCCACTCTTGGTCGCTCATTTTCTCGGCCCAGGTTGGCAAATTGAAGAACAAGCGATGAAGCTGATGGAGCAGTACGATTGGCCAGGCAACGTGCGGCAGTTGAGCAACGCGATCGAGCGGGCGAAGATTCTTGCCGACGATCAATTTGTGCGCGTGCGCGAACTGCCCAACGAAGTCGCCCACTTCTCCGGCGCGCGAATCCAAGCCGCGATCGACGACCTGGACGACCTCGCGAGCATCGAGCGCGCTAAGGTGGTCGATGTGCTCCGTCGCATGTCGCGTAACAAGTCCCGCGCCGCGCGAGCCCTCGGCATCGATCGCCGTAAGCTATATCGCCTGGTGGACAAATATGCCATTCGCGATACCGAACTGGTCGAGTGATGGCAATTCTGACAGACCCCATCCGCACTTAAGGCGGATGGGCTCGTGGTTCTATGGCTGGCGTGAAAATGCGTCCAATGAGCAGCCTGCTTATCTGTCGCGCAGTGTTTGCCGCAATTCGGCGACTTCTTCCCGCGATTCCCGATACTGCTCGAAGCGCCGTAGCGCTAAGGTGATCGCCGGTTCCAAGTCAGCGCGCTTGATCGGCTTCACTAAGTAGGCCATCACGTGGTCCGCTTCGGCGCGTTCGATCAACTGGGCGTCGTGATACGCCGAGACAAGAATGACGGGGATCGGCAACTGCCGATAGATTCGCACGGCCGCCTCGATGCCATCAAGTTCCGGCATCTTAATGTCCGTAATCACCATGTCTGGCTGAAAGTGCAGGCAATGTTCGACCAGTTCGCGTCCGTTCGCGGCGACGGAGGTGACTTCGTGCCCCAGACGTGGGAGCATCTTCGCGAAATATTCCTGCATGTCCGGCTCGTCGTCCGCGACGGCAATTCGGAGCTTGGGCAGCATGGCTATCCCTCTTCAAGATTGGACGATGGCTAAAACGAAATCAGCGGCGAGGCAATATCACCGCAACTTCTGCGCCAAGTGAAGAGTCCGCGATGACGATTCGTCCTCCATGGGCATCAACGATGCGCTTAGCAATTGCCATGCCAAGGCCGGTCCCTTTGGTCTTGGTGGTGAAGAAAGGGTCAAACGCACGCTCCCGAACTTCAGGCGGAAAGCCTGGTCCGTTGTCGCGGATGGTGATTTCGAGCCCCGGCTGGCCGTTGCAAATCGTCTCGATCGCGCTGATCTCGATTTCTCCGTCTTCCGGGCAAGCGCTGAGGGCATTTTCCAAAATGTTGCGAAATACCTGCCCCATTTGGAACCAGTCCACTTCGCAAGTTAGATCGACGTCGCCGGTTTCGTCGTAGAATTGCACCGGCTTCTTGCCGCGAAGGAGTTCCAAGTGTGACCAGGCGTCACGCCATACGTGGGCTAAATTGCACGGTTGCCGGTCGAGTTTGATCGGGGCGGCGTAATCGCGAACCTCTTCGTACAGGTGATGGAGGTGGTCGAGCGCCCGCTGAATGCGGTTAACCAGTTCGAGCTCGCTCGGCTGTCCTTCGAGTTCCAAGGCGAGCATTTCGAGGCAGGCCTGGCTGCGCTGGAAGGCGTTGCGGCTTTCGTGCGCGAGGCCTGCGACGGTTTGCCCGATGGCCGCCAGGCGCTCCGATTGGAGAACTTGTTTTTGAGCCTGTTTTAGCTCGGTGATGTCGTGCCCCACGGCCAAGATGGCCGGCGCGCCGTCGTAATCGTCCAAGCGCTGGGTGTTCCACAAGATGGAACGTTGTTCCCCATTACGGCAGACAATGGAGTGTTCGTAGCCGATGGCCGGCGAACCTCCGGAGAAGACGTGGTCGATTTCGCGGCCAACCTCCAGACGAATGTTCTTGACCAGAAACAGCGGCAAATAGTCGCGGCCCAACACTTCGGCCTCAGTGTAGCCAGTGAGTTGTTCGGCGAAGGGACTGAAGTACGCGAGCCTGTGATCGCCGCGCATAATGACAATCACGCATCGCGCGGCTTCCACGAGATTACGAAACGTCGCCTCGCTTTGTCGCCGCACCTCTTGCCGCTGCGCGACGAGGCTCTCCGTGGTGTAGGCGTCCTCGATGATCGCGAGTTCCAAATCCAAGAGCTTGTTGAGCGAGCGCGCCGTGGGGGGGAGAGTGCGAAAATCACCGGGCCAGTTCCGCTCGAGCGCTTCGTGCAAGCCTGCCCGCAATCGCGCCATGGCCGCATCGGCGTAAACCTGGCGAAGCCCAATCTCTGCGTGTCGCCGTCCCACTTGATAACGCCGCAAAACATAGGGAGCGTCGTAAGTGCCTTTGAACAGATCTTCCAGCCAGCCCCGCAGCGTGCTCTTAAGGCGTTCGATTTGGGAAGCACCGCCGGTAATGAGCCTGGCGGTGTTAGGCTCGCGCTGGATCGTATCGTAGAAGTCGACAATCAGCGCGGGAAACGCAGCCCGGACGAGCTTTCCAGCCGCGCGCACACGGCGCGCGTCGTCCGCGGTCCACCCCACGTAGCGCTGCAAGCTCTGATAGTGGTCGAACAGATTGCCGGGAATGTCGTTGGTGCTCATATCGGAAATATGATACGCCATATTATCCCCCCCGACAAAGCCTGCGCTTCTACGGGACGGAAATTGTCAAGCAATCATCAAGCATGGGCGTGGTCGCGCACGGCGTCCTGGGGAATGTAGTTCGGCTCGACATCTTCCCGGCCACGCCGGGGTGCAAACCAGGGATAAATGGCGGGAACGACCAGCGCAGTCAGCATCGTCGATGTGAACAAGCCGCCAATTACCACGGATGCCAGGGGGCGTTGGATTTCAGCGCCGGCGGTAGTGCTGAGCGCCATTGGCAAAAAGCCGAGACTGGCCACGAGCGCCGTCATCAGGACGGGGCGAATTCGCGTCAGCGCGGTTTCATGGGCCGCCGCTCGCAGGCCCCAGCCGGCTTCGCGCAAGTGCTCGGCCCCGCTGACCCACACCAGCCCGTTGAGCACGGCGACGCCAAACAAGGCGATGAAGCCGACGCCGGCCGAAATGCTAAACGGCATGCCGCGTAGCGCCAGCGCCATGCCGCCGCCGGAAGCCGCCATCGGTACGGCGAGGAAGATCAAAAGCGCCAAACGCGAGGACTTGAACGTGGTGTAGAGCAACAGCCAGATGATCAACAGCACGACCGGCGTGATGAGCGCGAGCCGCAAGCTGGCCGATTGCAGATTCTCAAAATCGCCCCCCCAACGCACCGTGTACTCCGGCGGCAAGACGACCTCCGCCTCGACCCGGCGCTGGGCCTCTTGCACGAAGCTCGCGACGTCCCGCCCCCGCACGTTGCAGGCGATAAACGTCCGCCGCCGGTTCGCTTCGTGCTCGATGCCGGGAGGGGTCTCGACCTTGTCGAAGTCCACGAATTCACCAAGCGGCAGCGGGCGGCCCTCGGCCATCGCCACCGGCAACTGCTTCATGCGCTCTTCCTCTTCGCGCCACTGGACCGGATAGCGCACCACGATGGGATACCGCGCGCGACCTTCAAAAACCTGGCCCACTTCGACGCCGCCGAGCGCAGAGACGTTGGCCATGACATCCTCCGCCGTCAGGCCGTGACGCGCGAGCTGTTCGTTGCGTGCTTTGATCGTGAGTGTGGGGATGTTCGCTTGAATATCCGCTTTCACATCGACGGCGCCGGGAATCGACTTGAGCACCCGTTCAATCTCCTTGCTCTTGTCCGCGAGCAGTTGCAAGTCATCGCCATACAACAGCACCGCCACGTCCGCCTTGACGCCAGCCACCAGTTCATCCACGCGCATTTCAATGGGTTGCGTAAAGCCAAACGAAGTTCCCGGCACGTTCTTGTTGAGCACTTCGGACATTTGCTCGATTAGCTCGTCGCGAGATTTTTTCTCCGGCCAATGGTCGACAGGGTGTAGCATCACCCAGACATCGGTTTGCTGCACGCCCATCACGTCGTTGGCGATCTCCGGCCGCCCCGTCTTGCAGAAGACGGTCTTCACTTCAGGAAATTCGCGCAGCAGGGTTTCGATTTGCGTTGACATCGGCACCGCCCCTTCCAGTGTCGCACTCGGCAACCGATTCGCTTCGACGAGAATATCCCCTTCGTCCAGTCGCGGCATGAATTCGGCGCCCAAGTTCATACAGACCGGAACCGTCACCACAAACAGCCCGAATGCCACCAGCACGGTGACGAGCGGGCGATGCAGCGCGATCCGCAGCAGCGGACGATAAAGCCATTTCACCACGCGCACCATCCAGACTTCCTTCTCCTGCATCTTCTTGGGAAGTACCAGGTAAGCTAAGACTGGCATGAGCGTCATCGACAGGACCAGCGAACCTGCGAGCGCAAACAGCACCGTCAGCGCCATGGGCCGAAAGAGTTTGCCTTCGGTTCCCTCCAACGCCAGGATGGGGAGGTAGACCACCGCGATAATCAGTTCGCCGAACATCGTCGGCTTGCGCACCTCGATGGCGGCGTCGCGAATCACGTGCAAGTGCGAGCGGCCACCCCGCGGCAATGACAGGCGGCGCATGCAGTTTTCGACCATAATCACGGAGCTATCGACGATCAGCCCGAAGTCGATCGCCCCCAAACTCATCAGGCTCGCGGTGATTCCAGTCACGGCCATCATATTGGAGGCGAACAACATCGACAGGGGAATCGCCAGCGCGACGATCAACCCCGCCCGTATGCTGCCCAGCATAAACAGCAACACGATGATCACGAGGACGCCGCCTTCGAGCAGGTTTTTTTCCACCGTGTGCAGGGTGCGTTCGATGAGTTCCGCCCGATCGTAGATGACTTCGAGTCGCACACCCTCAGGCATCGTCTTTTCGATTTCGGCGAGGCGGGCTTTGGCGTCTTGCACGACGGTGCGAGAATTGGCGTTGATCATCATCATCACCATACCGGTGACGATCTCGCCCCGGCCATCGCGTGTCACGCACCCTTGCCGCGTCAGCGGGCTGATGGTCACCTGGCCCAAATCGCGCACCAGCACCGGCAATCCGCCGGGATGACTCTCCACGACGACGTTGCCGATATCGTACGTGTCGGCCAGCAGCGACTCGCCCCGAATGAAGCGTTGCTCATTGCGGTAGATGGCATAGCCGCCGCCAGCGGTGAGGTTATTGGCTTGCAGCGCCGTCAAGACCTGCGTGAGCGTGAGGCCGTTGGTGGTCAGCTTCTCGGGATCGAGTTGCACTTCATAGGACTTATAGTAGCCGCCATGCGAGTTGATCTCGGTGACTCCGGAAACTTCCCGCAGTTGCGGGGCGATGGTCCATTCCAAGAGGCTGCGCAACTCCATGGGAGTGTGGCGGTCGCTACGGACTTCGAACTGCATGATCTCGCCGAGCGCGGTGGTTAACGGTCCAATTTCCGGCGTGCCGTACCCTTCCGCGACGGCGGAGCGCGCCGCGGCCAAACGTTCGTTCACCAACTGCCGCGCGTGGTAGATGTCGGTCCGCTCTTGAAACACGATCGTCACGACCGACACGCCGAACTTGGAGATGCTGCGAATCTCCTCGACGTTCGGCAGGCCGCTCATCGTCTGTTCGACGGGATAGGTGATGTAGCGCTCGATTTCCAGCGGCGACAGCGTGCCGGCATCCGTGACGACCGTGACCTGCGTGTTGGTCATGTCGGGTACGGCGTCAATCGGCAAGTGGAGCGCCGCATTGACGCCTGCGAGCGCCATCAGCCCGATCATGGTAATGACGAGAAAGCGATTGTTCAGCGACCAGTCGATCAGGTGAGTCAGCATGAGGTTTCCAGTAACGTCGGTGAATTAAGCAACACAATGCGTGTAGCCGGGGGCGCTACTCTTCATGTTCGAGGAGCAACTCCGATTTCAGAAAGAACGCACCTTCGGTCACCAGCGCGTCGCCGGAGGCCAACCCCTTGGTGATTTCGATCCACTCCGGCGTTTCGAGGCCGGTCTCCACATCCACCCGGCGGAACATCGTTCCACTGACCGGCACGAAGACGAATGTTTCGTCCGCGTTGTGCGCGACGGCGTCAATTGGCACGACGATGCGGGAATCGACCCGTTCGTGCGCGATGTTGACCCACGCAAACATCCCCGGCTTGAAGAGCCCCTCTGGGTTTTCCAGTTCCGCCACGAGCGGAACCGCATGCGTCTGGGGCGAGACGACCGCGCCCACGTGATGCACGCGCGCCGCGAACTCCCTGCCTGGTAACGCGGGCGAAGTAATGGTGACTTCCTGGCCGGGGTGAATCTCGAGCAATTGCCAATCGCGCTCGTGAATTTCCGCGGAAACCCACAGCGAAGTATTGTTGGCCAGTACGAACAGTTGCTGCCCTGGCGTAACTCGCTCCGACTGCGAAATATCACGCGACTCCACGCGGGCATCAAACGGCGCGCGGAGCGTGAAATCGCTCAAGGGGCTCTCCCCCATCACCGGCGAATGGTCCGCAAACGGCCCCAGCAGCACGACCAGCGCTTGCTCGTTGACTTTGAGCAGACGTTCGTTCTGGGCGACGCTTGCGGCCGCGCGGTCGCGCTGTTGCTCGGCTGCGAACTGCGCTTGCTCGCTGGCTGCTTGAAAGGCCGCCGCCGCGACTTCACGCGCGCTGCGACGTTCATCGCCGAGCCGTCCTGAAATGATCCCTTGGCCTGCCAAGGAAGAACTCTCGGAGACAACTTTCTCTGCCAGCTTGAGCTTGGAGTAGGCGCCGAGGATCGTCTCGCGGTACTCGCCGAGCTTGCGACCCGCGAACTGCTGTTCTACTTCCGCGAGCGGCGGATCATCGCGCAGCGTGGCGAGAAGTTCTTTCAGGTTCGATGCGGTCAATTCCCGAAACGCTAGTTCGCGCTGCGAGATTTCCAGTTCGCTCTGCTGGGCGAGCACCTGGTCGCGGGCGAGTCCAATTTCGCTGCTACTGAGCAACACCAACTCCTCGCCGGCGCGCACTTGCTGTCCCGGATTGACTAAGACTTCCCGCACCACGCCGCTGGCAGGCGAACGCAGTTCCAAATGCTTGTTGTGGTTGTATTCCACTTTGCCGGGCACGGTGCGAGTTCCCGCCAACTGGCGCGTCTGGGCATGGCCGATCACGATCGCGGCCGCTGCCAACTTCTCAGGCGGCAAGATCACTTCCAGCCGCGATTCGGTCGGCGGAGTGTCTGCGGCGCTTTGTGACGCCGTTTCGGCTTCCTGAATTCCCACCAGGCTTTGCCATTGCGGCGCAAACCAATACAGGCCGCTCGCCAGCGCCGCGAGCGCTCCGATCAACGCGGCCCATCGAGCCGCACGTAGCCACGCGGCCTTGTGGCCTGCGGCGCGCGCGGGCGCAACCGAAGAAGTAGACATAAGATCGGACTCCCAAAATTTCAACGAAGATCACTCAAGAGATAGAACGGTCGCGCCACACTTAGTGACGGCGGTTCAAATGACGAGCGATGAGAGCTGCGTGCGCAGGATCTTGCCAGAGAGCGAAAATCCGGAGTGCTGGGCGAAAGAGTCAGCGCCTGACAAACCCCACGGCCGCGATTCAATTACCAGCCGCGCGCACATTGCAAAATGGGGCGCGACTGTTGGCGTGGCGAGTTCCACCGACGTCGAGCGGACGAGCGTGGCGCCTTTGCAAATGCAACTCGGCTCGTTGTCGCAGTGTTTCTTGGGGAGCGGAAAAACGGGGCCGTGTGACGATGTCAGGCAATAGCTCAACGCCGGCAATTTGTACTCCAAGACGCAATGCAAATGGGCCAAGGCAATTAGCCCGGCCAGCAGCGTCAGGAGAAATCGGCGGGAGAACATTGGGGATGGCAATCGCTAGGCCAGGCAACAGGTGAAACTTCAGGCCTATTCTACAAGGCGTCCCGGCGATTGACAACGCGCGCGGTCGAGCGCCCGTTCTTGTCACACCGAAAAGCGTGCGAATCCGCCCTCCTGTGACAACCTGGCCTCAACCGCTTGCAGCCAAGGCAATTGCGCCGTGGACCACGACCAGTTCGCCAAGCTTCGCAGGCACGATGCGGTAGGAATTCAGCAGTGGGGGAAAGACATAGCGCTGGACTTCCTCTCGCACAGGCGAGAAAAACCATTGTTCGCCGATCAACGAGACGCCGCCGCCGAGGACGACCACCTCCGGTGCGAGTAGCGTAATCATTTGTGCAATCGCCCACCCCAAAGTCTGGCAAGCGTGGCCGAGAACTTCGCGGGCGATCTCGTTCCCATCGGCAGCGGACTGCGCGACCATCTGCGCTGTGAGCTTTTCCGGTTCGCGGCCGCAGCGTTGTAAGAGGTCGGCTTTGTACTCTTCGTCGGTCAGTTCAGAGACTGCCAAACGCTGCGCGCGTTGTTGGCGCGCGATTTCGACAAGCATAGGCCGAACGTGTTCGAGCGAACGCGCAACGTCACCTGCAAGCCGCGCGCGGGCGGTGGAGGCGATGCCCCAACCGCTGGCCATCGACTCGACAGTAGCTTCCGGGCGATCTTCGTGCAGCCCCGGTCGCAAGTGACCGATCTCAGCCACCGCAGGACGACCGCCGCCATAGGGTTGACCATTCAACACAAAACCGCCGCCAACACCGGTGCCGATGGTCACATAGAAGACGGACTGCGCGCCAACGCCTGCGCCGTATTTGGCTTCGGCCAGCGCGGCCAGATCGCAGTCGTTGCCGATTGCCGCGGGGGCCTGAAACGTCTGCTCGCACCACTGCACGAGCGGAAAGACTTCCCAACCAGCAATCTGGTGGCTCTTAGTGGTGTTGCCGGTCAAGCTGTCGCAAGGCCCGCCGAAGCCGATGCCGACACGCTGAATTGGGTGCTTTTGCGCGAGAGCCAGGCCGACCGATTCAATCTGATCGAGAATGCCAGGCGCGCCGCGGGCCGGGTCGATCGTGCGGCGTTCGATGGCGGCAAACTGCGGGCGCTGGCCGTCGCTGACGCCCAGTTGCAACTTCGTGCCGCCAATCTCGATGCCGAGGAACATGGGAGAGGATTTCAGATGATGGATTTACGATTGCCGTTTTGAATATCCACAAATGCATCGGACGTTACAGATCATAAGCCATCAATCTGAAATCCGAAATCACGACGCGAAGCGTCCCTCTTGGTTGATCCGCGCGAACACGTCGTTCAGCACCCAGTGGAAGAGGCACAAGTGGATGCTTTCGACCATCCCCATATCCAGCAGATCCACGTGCAGGCCATGTTGTTGCATCTGTTTCAGCTTGCCGCCGCCGTAGCCGGTGAGGCCGAAAGTGACCAGGCCGTGGCGATTGGCCCAATCGACAGCATTGAGCACGTTGGGGCTATTACCGCTGCCGCTGATCGCGATGACCAGGTCGCCGGCCGAGCCGTAGTTCATGAGCTGCTGCTGAAAGATATGCTCATAACCCACATCGTTGCCGACCGCCATCAGCCAGCCGGTGTTATCGGTCAAACTGAGCACCTTGAGCCGCTTTTTAGTTTCGTCTTTGAGATCCGATTCACGGAGCGAACTCTTGCCGAGGTCTTCGGCCATGTGCGACGCGGTCGTGCCGCTGCCGCCGTTGCCAAAGATGAAGACGAACTTGCCGTTCTCCCAGGCCTGGTGGATCAGGTCGGCCCAGGTTTGCAATTCGGCCTGGTTGACGCGGTCGAGTTCCTGGCTGAGTCGTTGGAGATAAGCGGATTTATCGAGCGTGGCGCCGAGCATGGCTACAGAGTAGTTGAGAATGAAGTGATGTTTCGAATCGACGTCCCTAGAGTACGCTCAAACGGGACGCGCAACAACGGGAGTACGGCGTGGCGTGCGTCGGCACTTACGACTTGAGTTCCACGTTCTTGGGGCGGTAGAAAATTGCGACCGGCAGAATCATCGCGGCGGTCATGATGAAAATGGGCGTGTGCGGAATCTCGAGCGCTGTCGTCAGGCGGCCGAAGAGGCCGTAGATCGCGCCGGAGAGCAGGATCGCGGTGAAGTTCGCTTGATTCATCACGGCGATGATGCGCCCCTTTTGATCTTCCTGGGGGCGAGCTTGAATGAACACTTGCACCGGAATCGCGAAGAACGCGGCGAACATGCCCAGCAAAATCATCAGCGGCAGGCTGAGATTGAAACCGAGCAGTTGATTCCCCTGGGCGTTGTACAATCCCAGCAAGCACAGGCATGCGACAATGCCCCACGCACCGACGCGCGTAATGCGGAAGTCGGCTTTGCCGCGACTCAGTTTGCCGGCCAGCACGGCCCCCAGCGCGATGCCCAGGCCAGTGCAAGCGTTGAGCAAACTAGTGAGCGTCTTGGAGTTGCTCTCCGCGAGGTTCATCTCCTTGAGACCGACATAATTCACCACTAGCACTGTCACGCCTGAGATGAGCCAGAACATGGATGACGCGAGGATCGCTGCCATGAGCGGCTTGTCTTGCCATAACACGGC
>CAUJKE010000011.1 GCA_963205385.1 Planctomycetota bacterium
GGGAATTCGTAACCTGCTGGCGGCGCGAAGCCGCAATGTCGAAGAAGTCGAACTCGCGGAATTTGTCAGTTTGCTCCGTCAAAGTCCGCTCGCTGTTGAGACCGCCGCCGCCAATCGACAGCACTACGAAGTCCCCGCTGACTTCTTCTCCGCTGTCCTCGGCCCGCGACTAAAATACAGTTGTTGCTTGTTTGACCAGCCCAATACCACACTCGCTGAGGCCGAAACCGCCATGCTGCGGCTGACCTGCGAGCGAGCAGAAATCGCAGACGGGATGCGCATCCTGGAGCTAGGCTGCGGCTGGGGATCGCTCACTCTCTGGCTGGCAGAGCACTTTCCCCATTGTCAGATCACCGCGGTTTCCAACTCCTCCAGCCAGCGGCAGTTCATTGAAACTCGCGCCGCGGAGAGACAGTTGGCCAATGTCGAGGTCGTCACCGCCGATATGCGCGACTTCGCAACCTTGGAACAGTTCGATCGGGTCGTGTCGGTCGAAATGTTCGAGCACATGCGGAACTATGCGTTACTCTTTGAGCGGGTGTCGAGCTGGCTATCGCCGGATGGCAAGGCCTTCGTGCATGTCTTCTGTCATCGCTCCGCGCCCTACCTATTTGAGACCGAAGGAGCCAACAACTGGATGGGCCGCCATTTTTTCACCGGCGGTATAATGCCCTCCGCGGATCTATTTCACTGCTTTCGCGATCATCTGCACATCAACCGCCAGTGGCGCGTCGGCGGCCTGCACTACTGGCGAACTTGCGAAGAGTGGCTGCAGAACGCTGATTGCCATCGCCAACAGATCCTCACCCGCTTCGAGCGCGACCTCTCCCCGCGCGACGCCCGCGTGCAGCTACAACGCTGGCGGATGTTCTTCATGGCCTGCGCGGAGTTGTTCCACTACGACCAAGGGCGCGAATGGTTTGTCGAGCACTACTTGTTCGAACCCATTGGCGACTCTCAACCACTCACTCGCAAACTCGGAACAATACACGTCGTCTGACGAATTCGTCGCCGTGGAGGTGGGGATAGAACCGGTAGACGCGGCAGCCTACCGGTAATACGATAACCAACCTATAAACTCCACAGTTGCGTAAAACACACCCAGCAAGGGCGAACGGTAGCGTGTTTTTCTGGGGTTGCCAAGCTTTTCGCTGCGGTTCGCAAGCGTCACGATCCCTCGCACCTGGCTACAACGCGCCGGTCGCCTAACCGCGCCTGCGGGAAGACTCACGCTGACCTTTTGTGCAGGAAAGCAACTTAAGGAACGCATCCTGCAACTGGTTCAAGCCCTGGCTGCATAAATCAAAGCAGAATGTTTGCAACGCTGGGGCCCACACAGCACGGCAATGCTCCTGCTCCTGAAGGATCGCACGTAGAACGGAACTAGTTCCGTTCTACGCAGCGTCGAAAACTACTCCGCGCTGGCGTTAGGCGAGCAGGCACATTACCATGACAACACGCGGCTAAAGTTCCAACTTCGACCGGCAAATTCAGGATACCGCACTCACGGTAGACGATTGGTAAACTAGCATCACTCACTCGCCCATCCGCACTGAAAAAGTCGTGGCACCCGCAGGGAGTCACGGGCAACCCATTCGTCGTCGGAATGATTGCTCTGGCCGACTCGGTGCGATTCGGCGCGGCGCGGTGCGGTTATTCGCGTTGGAATAGCCGTGGCACAGGAAATAGAAGATTGCGATCGCCCCTTCAAACGGAGCCTACAAGCCCATGTCGAAATCCGAACCATCCGCCCGCTCGTCAGCGCAGCCGTGCTGCGATAGCGATCCGAGTTCCTGCTGTGAGATCCCGCGACGAGAGTTTGTCAAACTACTGGGGGCCGGCGCGGCCATGGCAGCGACAGCCAGCCGATCACTACCGGTAATGGCCGGACCGTTTCCCGAGGGGAACAAATATCTCGAAGTGATCCCTCAGGACAAACGCCTCGATCCGGCCTGGGTACGGTCGCTCTACGCGCGGGGCGAAAAGCAAACGTATATCGGCGACGACCTGAAGTACATCGGCATGCCCATCGGGGGTGTCGGCGCAGGCTGCGTCTACCTTGGCGGCGACGGGCGGCTCTGGCTGTGGGATATCTTCAACCAAAACCATGGCCAAGGGTTGTTGGCGCGTGGCAGCAGCGGCGAGACCTATCTGAATCCGCTGGAGCAGTTGCAGCGTTTTGAACAGGGGTTCGAGGTGATCGTGGGCGACGGAGACCAGGCCGATCGCCGCTCCCTGGATAAGACTGGTTTTACCAACATCACGTTTAATGGCCGCTATCCGCTCGGCGTCGTCACGTACGAAGATCCGGCGTGTCCGGTCACGGTGACCTTGGAGGCCTTCAGCCCGTTCATCCCGCTGGACCTGGAGAACTCGTCTTATCCGGCCACGATCCTGCATTACACACTGAAGAACACTTCCGACCGCGTACTCAAGGTGACGCTAGCCGGGCGGACCGAGAATCCCATCGGTCTATTCACAGGCAACGCCGGCGACACGCTTCGCCGCAATCGCATGTTGCGGAACGATGCGGCGACAATTTTGCAATGCAGCGCTGAGCGTCCCATGCGAAAGCAGCCGCCCAAAGAGCCGCGGCCTGAGATCGTCTTCGAGGATTTTGAAAAGCCGACGTACGAAGGCTGGACGACCGCGGGAGACGCGTTCGGTGCCGGGCCGGTCCGAATCAAAGACATACCGGACTACCAAGGCAACGTGCAAGGCGAGGGCGAGCGCGTGGTGAACTCGCACGCATCGGCCCCCGGCGAAGGCGTTGGTCCTAAGGACAACGCCATCGGCTCGCTTACCAGTCGGCCGTTTACTATCGAGCGTCGCTTCATCCGCTTTCTGCTCGGTGGCGGCGCCCACGAGAGCACTCGCATTGAACTGCTGGTGGATGGCAAGACGGTGGCGAAAGCTTCCGGCAAGAACGCGAACGCTATGGCGCCGGCACACTTCAACGTTGCGGCGTTTGCAGGCCAAACGGCCCAGTTGCGCATTGTCGACGAAAAGGCCGGAGCGTGGGGGAACGTCGGCGTGGACCACATCGTGTTCACCGACACCGAACCGTCAGGCGATGCCGGCGAGCTCGAGTTGCGCCACGATTTCGGCACCCTCGCGCTGGCCGTCGTTGGCCGGGCGAACCAGGCGACCGCTTCCGCCAGGCGTGAGTCGCTGTTCGACGAGCCGACCGATACGGCCACTAAGCCCTGTGGCGAGCCGCTGTTGGGCGCGATCAGTCAAACGGTAGACCTGAAGCCGGGTGAGTCGACCACCGCGACGTTTGTGTTCGCGTGGCATTTTCCAAACCTCCAATTGCCGGAGGTCGGCAAGGTGGGGCGAGCTTACACCACGCGGTTTGACGACGCGGCTGCCGTGGCCCAGCACCTCGCCTCGCACTTCGAGGAACTCGCCGGCGCGACCCGCCGCTGGGTCGAGACGTGGTACGATTCGACGCTGCCTTACTGGTTGCTCGACCGCGCGATGGCCAATACCACCACGCTCGCCACTAACACCTGTTTTCTGTTTGAGAACGGCCGCTTCTACGGCTGGGAAGGCGTCGCGTGTTGTCCCGGCACTTGCACGCACGTGTGGCATTACGCCCAGGCGCCAGGCCGGCTCTTTCCGGAGCTTGAACGTCGCACGCGGGAGATGGTCGATTTCGATCTCGGCTTCTTTAAGGACGGCGCTATCGCCCATCGCGCCTATGTAAACGGCAACAAGGCGCATCAAGCCGACGATGGCCAGTGCGGACGAATCCTGGGCATGCTCCGCGAGCACCAGATGTCAACGGATGACGCGTTTCTCCGCAAGCTCTGGCCAAAAGTCAAACGGTCCATTCAATTCATGATCGGCCGCGATCCGAACCACGATGGCATCCTCGATGGCGCACAATCTAACACGCTCGACGCCGCCTGGTTCGGCGAGATCAGCTTCACCAGTTCGCTCTTTCTGGCGGCGCTGCGGGCCGGGGCGGAGATGGCGCGGGAGATGGGCGACGAGGCTTTCGCTCGGCAGTGTGACCAAATCGCTGACAGCGGCGCCAAGCGGATGCTCGACCTCTTCAACGGCGAGTATTTCGTTCAAAAGGAAGATCCCCAACATGCCGGCGCGATCGGCACTGGGCCCGGCTGCTACATCGACCAAATCTTCGGCCAAACTTGGGCCCACTGGGTTGGCCTGGGGCAGTTGTTCGATCGCGACAAGCAACTCACCGCCCTCCGCTCCCTATGGAAATACAACTTCGTGCCAGATGTGGGGCCCTTCCGTGAGCAGTTCCCCCGCGGTCGCTGGTACGCCAAAGCCGGCGACGCGGGCCTGATCATGTGCTCCTGGCCGAAGCAACCGGTCGATCCCGAGAAGAAGAAGCATTGGCAGTACATGTACTTCAATGAGTGCATGACCGGGTTTGAATGGCAGGCGGCCGCGCACATGGTTTACGAAGGCGCCGATCAGCCCGACCTGCTCGAATCTGGCCTGGCGATTAGTCGCGCGATTCACGACCGTTACGACGCATCGCTTCGCAACCCCTACAACGAAATCGAATGCAGCGACCACTACGCCCGAGCCATGGCCAGTTACGGCGTGTTCCAGGCCGCCTGTGGATTCGAGTATCACGGGCCGAAAAGGCACCTTGGCTTCGCGCCGCGACTGACTCCCGACAACTTCAAGGCCCCGTTTATCAGCGCGGAAGGTTGGGGCACATTTGCCCAGCAAGCGGAAGACGGCAACTTGAAAGCACAAATTGCCGTGAAATACGGCCAACTGCACGTGAAGACGATTGCCTTGGCCAGCAAACAGCAGAGCCCAACTTCGGCGAAGGTCACCAAGAACGGGCAACCCATCGCCAGTGAGTTGGCCATAAACGGCGGCCGCGCCCTCGTAACACTGGCCGCCGACACCGTAATTCGTGCGGATGAGTCCCTTGAAATACGGATTGCGTGACGTTGCATCAATAATATACCCCAGCGTTGCAAAAAAGTCTGCTTTCATTTATGCAGCCAAGGCTTGAACTAGTTGCAGGATGCGTTCCTTAAGTTGCTTTCCTGCACAAAAGGTCAGCGTGAGTTTTCCCGCAGGCGTGGTTAGGCGACCGGCGCGTTGTAGCCAGATGCAACGGATCGTGTCGACCCTTTCGAAAACCCACCGCGCCGCGCGCTTTGGATTCGTTGACCGCTGAGGCGGCGACGCCTGCATCTGCAATTCGCGCATCAGATTGAACGCGAACAAGCTTGCCAATAAGTAGGTCTCGTTGCCAGCCCGTGTGCGAACCGGAATGTAATCCATCTGGCAATGCGACTTCAATTCGCCGAACGTGTTCTCTTGCGATCCGCGACCGCTGTGATAGTCAACCGTCGCGGCGGCACCCAACGTCTTGTTCGTCACGATCACCTTGAACTCGTAACCGAAGCTATGAGGCGTGAACAGATCCAACTGCACCGGTCCCTTGCGCTGCTGCTTGCTGCGCGTGCGGACCAGCAAGAAGCGAAAGCGCTGCGACCATGAC
>CAUJKE010000012.1 GCA_963205385.1 Planctomycetota bacterium
CGCAGCCAGCAAAATGGCCAGCGGCAACACAATCCGGCACAAGCGTTTCTGCATGTTCATAATCCTCACCAGTTCGGCGCAGCGCGCAGCCATCGGTCTCCAACTCAACGTTACGTCACAAAAGCGCGCGCCAAGATAGGCGCGAAAGACTTCGCGCGCCGCAACGGCGCGCAGTAGCGAGCATGCCGGAAAAGCCGTTTGTGACGATTCTTCGAGGCAATGTAGCGGTTCTACACCCAAGCTGAGCTGTCACCCCAAGAGCGAGATGACCAGGCAACCGCTGAAGAGCGCGGTGCTGACGATATTAACGATCGCACGGCCTCCGCCCCGGCGGTCCACTCAACCGGGGTGGCGTTGCGCAGATCAACACCGCTCCCGCTAACCCGCATGTGGCCTACAGCGTAAGGCGCACAGAGTAGCGCCTGCGACTTTACACATCCAAGTTCCGTACTTCCAGCGCGTGTTTCTCGATGAATTCGCGGCGGGGTTCGACGTGGTCCCCCATCAAGACGCGGAACATTTCATCGGCGGCGCCGGCGTCTTTCATTTGCACTTTGACCAAGGTGCGGTTGGCCGGATCGAGCGTGGTTTCGCGCAATTCTTCGGCGTTCATTTCACCCAGACCCTTAAACCGTGTTAGCTGGAGGCCCTTTTGCCCGGCTTCGCGCACGGCTTGTAATAGCCCGCGGAGATCTTCGATCCCCTTTTCGTCTTCGCCGCGGCGGAGCACGTAGCGCGATTCCTGGCTACCGGTCCGTTCCTGCGGGATGAGCGCGGAGAGATCGAAGCCCATCGTCGCGAGATCCTTCAGCGCGCCGTTGATCGTCCGGACTTCGTGCAGTTCGGTGATGTGCAAGTGCGTCGGAGGCTGGCCATTGGTTTGGCCGTTGGCGCCGGTTGTTCTGGGTTGGGCGACGTCCGCAGCCGTGTCAGGCGCCGCGCCGGAGTGTACGACATCGACCGCCAACTCGCCGCCGGCTTGTTCTTCCTGATGTTCGAGGAACGCATCGAGTTCCGGCCGTGAGGAGAACCAATATTCCTTGCCGGAGACGATTACGTGAAACACAGGGAGCCGGCCGGCATCGTCGATGCGCGTGGCGTGGAGCTTGAGGCTGATGCCGCGGCGTTCGAGCGCTAGCAGTGCTTCTTCCACGGTCGCGAGCGTAGTGCAGAGTTGGCGCATTTCCTCGCCGCCGATCGTGCGGCCGTCGCGCGGATCGAACATGGCGTCGGCCAGGCCCTTTTCCAAGAGTTGCGCCTTCATCTCCTCTTCGGTCTGCACGTAATACACCTTCTTGCCCACCCGCACGCGATACAGCGGCGGCTGCGCAACATAGACATGCTCTTCCTTCACGAGCTGATACATCTGCCGATAGAAGAAGCACAACAGCAGGGTGCGAATGTGCGAGCCATCGACGTCGGCGTCGGTCATGATGATGATTTTATTGTACCGCCGCTTGGAAATATCCTGATCCTCGCCGATCCCGCAGCCGATCGCCGCGATAATGCTTTGCACTTCCTCGTTGGCGAGCACTTTATCTTCGCGCGATTTGTAGGCGTTGATGATTTTACCCCGGAGCGGCAAAATCGCCTGAAATTCGCGCAGGCGGCCCCCTTCGGCGGAACCGCCGGCCGAATCGCCTTCGACCAGGTACAGCTCGCACTTTTCCATTTCCTTGCTACTGCAATCGCGCAGTTTGCCGGGCAGCGCGCCGCCGCCGAGTGCGTTCTTTCGCGTGCGGAGCGCGTCCTTCGCCTTGCGGGCGGCCTCGCGCGCTTCGGCTGCGAGAAGTCCCTTGCGAACGATCGTCTTGGCGACTTTGGGATTCTCTTCGAGATACTTGTTGAAATACTCGCCAAACGCCGCGTTGATGATCCCTTCCACTTCCGCGTTGAGCAGCCGCGTTTTGGTTTGCCCTTGGAACTTGGGTTCGGGAACCTTCACCGAGACGATGACCGTCAACCCTTCGCGGAAGTCTTCGCCGGTGGGGGTGACGTCCTTGAACAGATCTTCCCGCTTACCGTAGGCGTTGAGCGTGCGAGTGAGCGCGGCGCGAAAGCCGGAGACGTGCGTGCCGCCGTCGGGCGTGTTGACGTTGTTGACGTAGGAGTTGAGGTTCTCGGTGTATTCGTTGGCGTACTGAAAGGCGATTTCGTAGATGACATCCTCCGACTCGCCGTGGATGTAGATCACGTCCTTATGGATCGCCTCGCTGGCCCGGTTGAGATACTCGACGAACTCGATGATCCCGCGCTCGTAGTGGAATTCCTCCCCTTGGCCGGTCCGCTCGTCCTTGAAGATGATCCGCACGCCGTTGTTGAGAAACGCGAGCTCGCGGAGCCGCTTGTGGAGTACGTCGTACTGGAACTTGGTGCTGGCGAAAATGGTGGCATCGGGCTTGAAGGTCACGCGCGTGCCCCGCTTGCTCGTGGCGCCCATGCGGCGCACCGGGCCCTGCGGCACGCCGCGCTCGTACTCTTGCTGGTACATGTGGCCGTTGCGGCAAATCTGCACCTCGCACCATTGCGAGAGGAAGTTCACCGCCTTGACGCCGATGCCGTGCAAGCCGCCGGAAGTCTTGTAGCTCTTCTTATCGAACTTGCCGCCGGCCTTGAGGTTGGTCATGGCAACTTCAAGGGCGGTGATCTCGCGGCCCAGCCGGATGGATTCGTCCTCGTGCCTCTCCACAGGGATGCCGCGGCCGTCATCCTCGACGGAGACGGAACCGTCGTTATTGATAATTACGGAAACATGCCTGGCATGCCCGGCCATCACTTCGTCGATGCAGTTATCGACCAGTTCATAAACCAGGTGATGCAAGGCCGCGCCGGTGTGGACGTCCCCCACATACATGCCGGGGCGAAGGCGGACGTGATCGACATCGGACAGATGTTGAATCGCCTCGGAGCCGTAATCGCCCTCGAGATTCGGCTTGAGATCGGGGTTGGGCGTCGAGGTTGGTTCTTCAGGTAGTTCGGCGTTACTCATGTATGGTGGCTGTCTGTGGAATGTTCGCGGCTTGGAGATGGAATCAAGCCATCAGGCCAAATCGTAGCGTGTGTTGCGATTATTGGTTTGCCAGCACTCCCACCTTGAAGCGCACGTCCTTGAGCTTCTGGTCTACGGCGAGGGCTTGGAGTTTGGTAAGGATTTGTTTCTTTTGAAAGGTCAGTTCTTGGAGCACGGCGCAGTCGCGGACGATCACTTCCAGCACTCCCCGCTTGATGTTGCCGGCGCGGGTGTCGGCCGCGAGCGTTTCCCCCACCGCCGCGCGCCAGGCGTCGTCCAAGGCGCTGGTCGCTAACACTCGCCCGTAGCCGCGCTTGCTGAGCAAGCTCGACATCACATTGCCGACATGCTGCGGCACGCGAATCCGCGGCCGCCGCTGGTTCACCAGGTGCTCCATCGAGTCGAGATCATCAGTCATGGATAAATGATTTCTGGTAAGCGGCGACCCGGAGACTTAATCGCGTGACAGCGGCATGACGACGTAGTTGTAGCCATCGGCGGTCGAGAGCAGCACGGGACCGTCGCCGTCGCCGAATTCAAACGTGAAGATCTTTTCAGGATCGAGCACCTTGCAAAACTCGGCGACAAAGCGGTTATCGAGCGTGACCCTCACTTCGGCTCCTTCGTAGGGCACAGGCAGTTCCACGCGAGCCTGACCCACCTCGGCGGTGAGCGCGACGAGCTCGAGCGAACCGTTGCCGAACGTGAAGTCGATGCCGCGGCTATCGTCGCTGGTGACAATCGCCGCTTGCCGCAGCGCCGAGAAAAACGGCCCCACGTTGAAATCGACCTTGGCCGCATCGGTGCGGTTGGGGAGCACATCGCGCCACCGCGGGTAACGCCCTTCCACCAGGCGCGAGTAGATCGTCGCTCGCGGCGTTTGAATGAGGATGTCGTTGGGTCGCGCCGCGATTTGCACTTCGGCGTCGCCGTCGGTGAGGATCCGCTCCAAGAGCGCCATCGAACGTGTCGGCACGATCGTCGTCCCGTCACCGCTGAGATGTCCGCCGACGCTCTTCGCGGGGCCTTCCATTTTGGCCAGCCGTCGCCCGTCCGTGCCGACGGCGATGATCTTGTCCTCATGAAACTCCAGGAGCACGCCCCCCAGTGCGTAGCGGCTGCTTTCGACATCGGTTGCGAAGATCGTCCGGCGAATCAACTCTTTCAGCAAGCGCGCGGGAATTTCGTGATACTTTTCTTCGTTAAACGTGGCGACAGTTGGGAATTCGTCCGGATTTTCCGCGTTGAGCTTGAACTCGCTGCGATCTCCTTTGACAATCGTGCCGCGGTCGGTCGTCTCGATGCGCAGCTTGTCGTCGCTCGATTCGCGGAGAATCGAGCCGAACCTTCCCACGGGAAGCACCACGCTCCCCCCTTGGGCGATCTCAAGCCCCGCGACTGACAGGCGGATGCCGACTTCCTGATCGGTCGCCATCAAAATGCCGCCGGCGTCGGTCACGTCGAGCTTGACGTTTTGCAGGATCGCCTTGGGACTGCGGTTGGGCGCCACCGTGGCCGCGGCTTGAAAGGCCGGCAAGAACTGCTCGCGATCGCAGGTGATCTTCATCGGCTGACTCTCTTCCTCTTAGTATGTTTCTTGTAGGTAGCAGTAAGAATGCGTGAGCGAGAAGTGTTAGCAACGGCCGGCAGCCGACGGATAAGTCGTGTCAGCGGCGGCGGTTAGCGAGGTTTCGTAAGCGATCAATGGGGGTGGAAAACATGTTGGTTCGACGTTGGCGTGGCGTTGAGCGAATGTTGTGCGTGTCGCTAGTTCGCGGCGAATTGACGTGAATGTTGAAATTCATCCGTTTCGTGAACAACCGGCGACAATGGGCGAACAGGTTTTACACGTGATGTTCTAAACGCTGGCGTAAGGTCTCGTACTGTTTCTGGAATTCATGTTCGGCGGCGAGCCGCGTGGTAGTCTTCTGGCAAGCGTGCATGACGGTCGTATGGTCGCGGTGGCCGAGCTGCCGGCCAATCTCTTGATAACTGAGGCCCAACAGCTCGCGCATCAAGAGCATCGCCATGCCGCGGGCGGTGGTGAGTGATTGACGCCGCGACGGGCCTTTGAGGTCAGCCATTTTCACGCGCAATTCCTTCGCTACGGCGGCGATGATCTCGCGCGGGGTGATGTTATTCGCCGTCGCATGGCCAACGAGCGCTGCGGCGACCATCGCTTCATCGAGCGGGCGACGCTGCACGCTGGCCGTGTGCAATAACTGCGCGAGCAGCGCGAACAGTTGCGATGGCGGCCCGCTCACGGCGTCCGCGAGTTGCGCCACACACACCGCGGGGACGGATTGTTGTTGATTCGCGAGATACTGCGCGATCATTTCCTGCCGTGTGCTCGGCTCCGGCCAGACGAGTCCAACGGCTAAGCCCCCAGCGAGCCGGCTGGCGAGATCGGCCGTGAGCTCGTTTGCCGGCGGCGCGGCGCGTAACGTGATGATCGTGCGCGTCCCCTGTTCGGCCATCAGGTCGAGCATGCGGCGGAGTTCTGCTTGCGCGGGAATCTTGTTTGCCAGGTGATGCACGTCGTCGAGCACCACGAGTGAAGTCGCGGTAAAACGCTCGCGAAAGTCTTCCAAACCGGACGTCTCGAGCGCGGTCGCGTAGGCACGCGCGAAGTCCGCCGCGGTCATGAACAACGGTGGCTTGCTGGCGGCGTGCTCGGTTTGCCACTGCTGGGCCAGCGCCAGCGCGAGCATCGTTTTGCCGGCGCCGGTCGGTCCATAAATCACCAGCGGCTGGAGCCAGGCATCATGCTCTTGAAGCGCGGTGGGGAGCGTGCGGACGACGGCGTTTTCATCGCCGGCGATGAACGCGCGCAGCGGCAGCGCTGCCGTGCTGTGACGCGCGGCGCTGATGCGGGGCGAGAAGTTGAACTCCATCCCACGCGGACCTAGCGGAATCGAAAACGTGCCGCTAACCAACGAGACTCCCTTCGATAACGACAATGCGAGGTCGCAGGCAGTCTCCGACTGCCGATCGCGGAGCTGCGCCGGGCGCGCTGCTCCCGAGCTCTGGTTGGTGAACGACGCACCGGAGGATGCCTGCTACTTAGGCTCCAATTGTACCGCTTATCGGCCGTCCTGACGAGGTGGAGCAGGCGAATTTCGGCGGTTTTGGCGTGCGCGCAAGTCTTTGACAACACGTAAGATACGGCGAGTCGCCTCCTCGGCTTCCCCGACCGTGTTCAAAGCTCCAAAACTGAACCGTAGCGAACCCGAAATTACCGCCTGCGGCAGCCCCATCGCCATGAGCACCGCGGACGGTTCGCTCGACCCGCTCGCACACGCTGACCCGGTCGCGCAGGCTACCCCGGCCATGTCGAGGGCGAGGAGCAACTCTTGCCGATCCAGCCCCAAAAAGGCCAGATTCGACGTGTTGGGGAGCCGCGGAGCGAACTGGCCGTTGATGACGAGTTGGTCGCCGAGGGCCGCGCGGAGCAGTGTTTCGAACCGATCGCGCATCAGCCGCAATTGCGTCTGGCGCGCGGCCGTATGTCCCACGGCATGCGCCAGCGCCGCTTGAAAACCGAGCGCCAGCGCCACCGATTCGGTCCCCGGGCGGAGTCCCTCCTGTTGGAAACCGCCGAACAGGATCGGGGCGAGCGGGAAGTGGCTTTCGCCGCGGATGAGCAGTGCGCCGATGCCGAGCGGGCCGTGGAACTTGTGCGGGGCGATGGTCAACGCGGCCACGCCGAGCGCTGCGAGATCAAGATCGAGCTTGCCGATCGCCTGTACGGCGTCTGTCGCCAGCGCAGCGCCGTAGCGCTGGCACAGTTGGGCCAGTTCGGACAACGGCTGCACGACGCCGGTCTCGTTGTTGGCCAGCATGACGCAGACGAGACTCGACGGCGGCGAGTGCGCGAGCAGTGCGGCGGCCTGGTCCAGATCGATGACGCCGATGGAGGTGACCTGCAGATAATCGACCTGCACACCGCGCGTGGAGAGATACCGGGCGACGCCTATCACGCTGGGATGCTCGATCCGCGAAACGATCAACCGCGCCGGCGGCGACTGCAAATAGCCGCGCAACAGGAGGTTATTCGCTTCCGTGCCGCCGCTGGTGAAGATCAAGCGATCGGCGGCCATTCCGCTGGTCTTTGCGCCCAACAGTGCGAGGATGGACTCGCGCGCCTCTTGCAAAACCCGCCGCGCCCGCTGTCCCGCTTGATGCTGACTCGCCGGATTGACATACCCGGCCGCCAGCGCGGCGTGCAGCGCCCCGGCCACCTGCGGCATGAGCGGCGTGGTGCTGTTGTTATCGAGATAAATCGCGTCGGTCATGTGTGGCAAGGTGCGTGCGGCGGACAGCCGGCCGGAAAGATTGCAGGCAGATGCTCATCTGATTCTAGTCCCAGTGGTCGCGGTTCGACACACCAGATGGAAACCCGCGAGGGAAACCCACGTCAAACCCAAACGTCGCGGCTCTGGGCACCGCGGTTCCACGCTCGTATTGCTATTGCCGCGAACGGATTTAGAATTCAGCGCAGTTGCTGAGGTTCGGCGTATGGGATGACAAGGCGGGACCACTTGATGGACTCCTGGCATGACTTCTTCCACGGTTAACCTTCCACGGTTAACACAGAACACATCCGCGTGCAGACGCTCACCGTGACAGATAACTACGTCACGGCGGAACTCTCGGATGGTCGCACAATTGCCGTTCCGCTCTCTTGGTACCCTCGCCTGTGTCATGGGACAGCCGAGGAGCGGCGGGATTGGCGGCTCATCGGCAGTGGCCGTGGAATTCACTGGCCACAGTTAGACGAGGACATCAGCGTCGAGAATCTCCTCTTCGGCAAACCATCTTCCGAGAGCCAGGCCTCGCTCAAACAATGGCTCGACAAACGGGCGGCGGGCGGATAACGCTGGTTAAGAAGCGGTTACTTTCTGCGGCGCATCGTGCGCAGGCTCGGCTTCCGCCGGGGGCAATTGCTTTCGCGATGCTTCCAGCGCTTGCTGCCACTGCGTGTTCTGGGGCGCGAGCTTCACTGCCTCGGTCAGCAGTTCCACGGCCAGCAAGTGATGCTCCCCCTTTTGCTGCGCCAGGCCGAATTCATAATATTTTTCCGCTAACCGAACTTGCAGCGCCTGCGCGAACGCGTCGGCATCGCTAGCTTTCGCATTCAGTGCGAACTCGAACAGATCCGGCATGAAAATGTAAAGCTCTTGTTGCGCGAGCTGATGAATGATCGGCCAAAACTTCTTGGCGCCAGCGGGATGCGCTTGCGTCCACTTGAGCCAGACCCGTTCGCCTTCATAGTTTTGCAAGTCGAGATAGTCGCACAAAAAGGCGGCGTCTCCCTTCTCGACCGGCGCGTTCCCCCGATAGCCGCGCACCAAGTCCCACCGAGCTTCCTCCGCGGAGGAAGCGGGGAGCAGTTTCTGGAGTTGGAGGCAGTCGTGCAGATCGCTCTCGACCTTGAACCGTTTGAGCGGCCAGACCTGCACGCCGACGACGGGGAGTTCGTAGTAGTGAAACGAGCGCCGCTCGAAATCGGTCGGCGAGAATTCCTCGCCGCTGACGCGCCCAAACATCAGCGTCAGGAGGAACACAAAGAATAACCCCAACAACGTCAAACCGATGCCGAGCAGCCAATTGGCCGCAGGCGTGCGTTGTGCGGCGCCGGTCGAGGGTCGAGAAGTCGTCGTGGCCATAGGAAGTGGTGGGTTGGAAAGTAGCGCGGGAACCCTCCCTTCCATGCTACCAAACGCAGGCCAAGACGTGAAACGACCAACCCGAACGCATCCGCGAGGGAACGCGGAAAAGGGGAAATACCTCGCTTACGCATGCGGGTTGGTCGGGGGTTGAACGCCGTTATTTGCTGGCTTTCTTGTCGCTCAGCAGTTCTTTTAATAGCCCGCCGATGGCGTTGGCGTTGGCGTCGCCGCTGCCGACGCGAATCATGCGAACCTTGCCTTCCTGGTCGATCACGACGACGTGCGGAATGCCGCTGACGGCATAATATTCCGCCATGGCGGAGCCGTCTTGAATCGCGAAGCGATGCTTCAAGTCATGCTCCTCGGCGAACTTGGCGAGCATCTTCTGCTCTTCTTCCGGCGTGACTTCTTCACCAGCGGGGGCGCGTGCGGCCCGGTTGGCGTCTTCGTCCCACTTGTACTTGTAGTAGTTGGTCAGGCCGATGATCACGAGCCCCTTGTCGCCGTACTCTTCGTTCCACTCGCGCAAGTGGGGGAACGTCGCGATGCACGGTCCGCACCACACGGCCCAGAAGTCGAGCAGCACCACCTTGCCTTTGAGGTCCGCGTCGGTCAGCGGAGTGCCATTGACCCAGGCTTCCACGGCCAGCGGCGCGGCTGGTTTACCGACGAGCTCCGCCAAGCGCTTGCCGGAGTCAATCGTCCGCTCGAGCGACGCGAATTGGCGATTCATCGTCTCGATCAGATTCTTGACGCTCTCTACGGACGTCTTCTCGGAGACGGACGCCAGCGTCTCTTTCACTTTCGCGAGTTTCTCGCTAGCGGCTGCCGGTTCGGAGCGCGCCAGCGGCGCGATCTCTCCCATCGCCTTTTGAATGTATTGATTGATAACGCTGACGTCGTCGGGATTCTCAGCCAACTTCTTTTCGAGTTGTTCGATGGGAATCTGCGCGATTTCCGCCCGCTCGCGGAACGACGCGATGGCCGTGTTGATTCGCGCGACCAGAGCTTTAGCCGCTTCATCTTCGACCTCGACGCTCGCGACGAACTTTTCCATCTCAGCGAGCTTCGCTAGGGCGGCTTTGGGATTCTGCGAGATTTGCTGAGCGACTTCCATGAAGTTTTCGCCGGCGTAGGTGTTCCACGTCGCGGCATTATTCGGCTCGGCTTTGACCTTGTCGGCTGCCGATTGCTCAGCGGCAGGCTTCGCATCGTCCTGAGCCCAGGTCGGCGCCACGCAGACGCCTAGCAAGAGGAACAGCATCAGAAACATTCGGGACATGATTTTTCTCCGCGGAGATAAGAGGAACTACCGGGCGCGACACCAACACCTCAAGCACGCCAGCGACTTCGAGAGGGCGCGCTGGTCAGCAAAAAGCATCTGGCCGTATTAGACGCCGCGCGCGAGCGGTTCGCAACCAGCACCGCGAAACAATCCTTCGCCTGCGGCCCTCACAGACGAGGGTGCCGGTTGATATTAGAGAAGCTGAGTAGCCTATTACGCTTGGACGCCTTGGCCTCACGGCGAAAACACCGGCAAGTAGTTATTCGGCATTTGCAGAATAATGCAGCCCATCGCGGTGCCGAATTCGCTCCCCGCCTGGTCGTCGGTCCAGGAGCCGTCGCCCCCTTGCTTCTCCAGGAGCCGGTCGCGAATCGCCGTGTACCAGGTGTTCCAGTAGTTGCCGCCTGCATGCCACATGGCCTGACAGGCGTAGTAATGGCCATAGAAATAATAGCCGGATTCCGCCCCCTTGCCGGGCAAGTAGTTCATGAGGTACTTGAGCCCCTTGTCGATCGCTTCGCCGTCGTAGATGCCGGCGCTATAGAGCGAGCAGATGCCGGCCGCGGTGAGTGGGAATGTGCTGCCGCCGCCGCTGGAGAGCGTGTAGCGAAAACCGCCATCGGCGTTTTGGCTCTTCTTCACATATTCAATGCACTTGTTGCGCGTTTCGTCCGGGACGTTAATGCCTGCGTCGCGCGCGGCGCGGAGGGCCATGATCTGGCAGATGGTGATCGACAGATCGGCGTCGCTCTTGCGCGGCTCGTAGCGCCAGCCGCCAGCGTCGTTCTGGCACTCGACAATCAACTTCACGCTCTTGCGCAGCGCGTCGCCGATGGTGGAGTCGGCATCGAGGCGCGTGGACATCCCATAGGCTTCCGCCAAAAAGAGTGTGGCGAAGCCGTGACCGTACATGTTGTCCCGACTGCCCCCTCCTGTGCTGACCGAGAGAAAACCGTTCTTGTCTTGATTCGCAACGAGGAAGTCGACGCAGCGATCAACGTTCTTGCCGTAAGGCCCTTGCCCAGGCGGACTGCCGCCACACATGAACGCCAAACCGCCCAAGCCGCAGACCGCCACGCCGCCGGAATAACCGCTCGTGCCAAAAGCCCCTTTGTCACGCCCCGAGAGAATCTGCCGCTTGGCCAAGAACGCCAGGCCTTGCTCCACCGCGCGATGCACGGCCGGCGTCATCATGTCGCTCGAATTCTTGCCCTGCGAGTTGTCTTGCGCCCACATAGTTCGCGGGAGCATGCCTAAGGCACATGCGCCTGCGGAGAGGGAAAGGAAGTGGCGGCGATCGAAGTGGAGCATGGGGCTATTCTTCGGTGGGAGCAAAATGATTCGGATCGAACGCTTCATTATGCGCGATCCGTGCGCTATCAGGCCAGTGTTTTGTGTCGCGAATGCGGGTCATAGTTCAATCTTCCACCACCACAAGGCTATGCGGCGCCTCGCAACGGACCGTCATCACCGGACAGGGGGACGTCCGAACCACCCTTTCCGTCACGCTCCCGACGAACACGTGCTCCAGCCCGCTGCGGCCGAATGTTCCCATCACCACCAGGTCGATCTGATTCTGGCGGGCATAACGGACGATTTCATCCGCCGGGCGACCATGCAGATGGACGCGCTGAACGTCCAAATCGCTCCACTGCGGTTGGCTGGCGAGCTGGGCCAGGTACTCGGTAGCGCCTTGTTCGAGCGATTGCAGAAAAGCTTGCACCGAAGTTCCTTGATGGGTGAGGTCGGGATGACGCAGCTTCTCGTGAATGTCTTGCACCACGTGCAGCAAATGCAACTGCGCCCCATTCTGTCGCGCGAGCGCCGCCCCATACTGCACCGCCAAATCAGCGCACGCGCTGAAGTCCGTCGGCACACAAAGGCGTTTAATCACCAGGTTCACAAGGCAGCCCTCGGGACGCGCGGCAGGGAAATCCAAACTTCCATTCTATATTATTCGCAGCCAGCAGGCGCGAGTCAAAGCGTTCCGTCGGCGGCGCGGGCGGCCCCTGCCTAGCGCTCGTCGGGCGGACCGGCCGTAATAAGACGCACGAACATCACCGTCCCATCCTGTTCGCGCGGATCGTGAAGAAACTCCACCGGCGCCGTGCGCCGATTTTCAGCCAAGAGTTTCATTCACGATCCGCACCAGGCGGTTGGGTCCAGAAAGCGACGCGGGGCAAGTCCTGGCGCTAGAATCCACAAAGCCAAGAAGTTATTTACCGGACGCCCCTTCGCCGACAAAGTTGAGCTGCCAGGAAACGCCGAACCGGTCGTTTAGCCAGCCGAAGCGCTCACTGAATCCGTAGTTGCCGAGCGGCATGAGAATTTGGCCGTCTGCAGCGAGGGTCGCAAAGGCCTGGTCCAGTTCGTCTGGGGAACGGCATTCGACGAAGATCGAGGATGACGGCGTGAACGTGAAGTTGTGTTTGATGGGGCTGTCTGAGCACATGAATTCGCGGCCACATAGCGTGAACGTGGCGACTTTGATCGTGCCGGCGGGGCCCGGTTCCCCTTCGCCATAGCGCTCCGCGTGGACAACGCGAGAATCCGGGAAGGTTGCGACATAGAGATCCATGGCCGCCTGCGCGTCCCCCTGGAACATGAGAAATGGTTTAGCGGTGGCCATCAAAGTGCTCCTGATTGGGATTGTCATCTCGACTCACAAGCCGAAGAAGTTTGGAACGGGATAAATGAAGACGCGTAGGGCGGATTGCCTTCGTTTTGAATTTTGGATTTCCGTCATTTGGATTTGTTTCGGATTTCGAGATTCGAATTTCCCGCAACTCAGCGCAGGCGCCGCGCGCGACTCCCGGGGAAATCGCATAGAATCAAGACCCCAGCGGTGATTCGTAGTCTCTCCACGATTCTTAAGAAGCGGTAATACGATGTTGCGTCTTTCTTCCCTGCGACGCAGGTTAGGCGGTGCGTGTCTGGTGGCCATACTTGCAGTTAGCGGCTGCGGCCGAGTTGATAACTCGGCCGTCGCGCCGGAGCATCCGGTGCCGCCGCCGGCGCAGCAACCGAAACAGGCGAAAGCGACTAGCAGCGCGGAGTTGCCGTAAGTCTCCAGCCGCCAGACGAAAAAACGCCTGCGAGCGCGAACTCACAGGCGTTTTGGTGGGGGCTGATCGTGTCGCCGCGTGAGTGCGTTCCGACCACGCCGACGCGCCGGGAGTGCGCCTGCTACTTCGCGTACTCGGCGGCGAAGAATTCCTTGCTGTTCTTGGGGTCGGCCTTGATCGTGCGGGCGCCTTCTTTCCAGTTGGCGGGGCAGACTTCACCGTGCTTCTCGAAGTATTGCAAGGCTTGCACCATGCGGAGGGCTTCGTCGACGCTGCGGCCCAGCGGCAAGTCGTTGACGACCTGGTGACGGACCACGCCTTCTTTGTCCATCAGGAACAAGCCGCGTAGGGCAACGCCGCCGGGCAGCAGGACGCCAAAGCTGCGGGCGATTTCTTTGTTTAAGTCGGCCACGAGCGGGAACTGAATATCGCCCAGTCCGCCTTGGTTGCGCGGGGTGTTGCGCCAGGCGAGGTGCGAGAAGTGGCTATCGATCGAGCAGCCCAGCAACTGCACGCCGAGCTTCTCGAATTCCGCCGCGCGGTCGCTGAACGCGATGATTTCCGTCGGGCAAACGAACGTGAAGTCGAGCGGATAGAAGAACAAAATGACGTGCTTGCCTCGGTAGTCGGCCAAGCTCACTTGCTTGAAGGAACCATCCGGCATGACCGCTTGAGCTTTGAAATCGGGGGCTTGCTGTTGCACGAGAACGTTCATCGTTACCTCTTGAGGTTGAAGTCCAAGAAATCGCCAATTACCCCGCCATTAGAAGCCAAAGGCAACACAGGACAAGGGGTGCGGCGGCTATGGATGGCATTGGTGCTGCCTATGGAACTCGCCGTTGCCATAGGCAGAACAGGTTTCCAGCCTGTCGGCCATGTCGCCCGGAATAGGCCGAAAGCCGACCCTACTTTGCCTTGATCTCGCCCACCCAGAGCGCGCCGTCGGTGTGCCACTCGTCGCCGCCGCCATTTTTCCCTGCCAGCGTCGTATGGAAGTCGGGAATCTTGAACATGTCGGACAGCTCGTGGGTTGCTTCCAGATCGGCGAACAGGCGATCGCGCTCCGTGTCGACGTCGCCTGCAATGTGATGGGTGATCTGTCCGGTGGTGTGGCTCAGGCCAACCCGCTTGTCGTACGAGGCCGAGCCGATCCAGATGGTGCGGCCGTCCTTGTATTTCTTCGGCGTCTTCCAAAACCGCACATGGTTGCGCTGCCGCGGATCATCACCCACCGGCTGCTCGAACGCCAAATCCTCCTTGCGGCCAAAGAGGAGCAGCGTGCTGACTGGTGCTTCGTCGTAGGGGCGTTTCAGCACCGTGTCGGCGGCAATTTTCAGGTCGCTGCGCAGGCCAAGCGGATTGGCCGGATACCACTTGGCGGCGGCCATGATCGCCTGGACCTCGTCCTCGCTGCCAATGAGCGCCACGTTGAGCGGGTCGCCGGGATGGCCGTCGCCGGTCTCGGTAATGCGCGGATTGGCGTCGAAGCTGGGATGGTGCTTAGCGTAGCCCTGCCAATACTTTGGCAGCAGTACATACGCGACCATGACGTAAATCAGCACCGCCGCGGCGATTCCCACGCCAACCCGCTGGAGCCCACTGACTCGTCTCTGGGAAACATTCGAAACCGACGATTTCGCCGCATCTGAATCCATCACCGCTTCCTCCCACATCGGTCATTGCCGCGCCAGCGAACCACCTTGCCACAACATACCTGAAAAATCGGCCGTTGACTGCTGAAGACCAGGTTCATCATTGTGGCTGAAGTTGACCAACGGAAGTGCCTCGAGTGCGCGCCGCCGAGGGGCGAACTGAGCTCGACGCCACCCACCGTCGCCACTATTCATTGCTTGTCAATCGCGAATCCCCTAAACTCAACTGTGGGGCGGCGACTCTCCAATCAGGAGGTAAGGTCATGTCGAGATTTCATGGTTTCGCGGCGGCGCTTGGCCTGGTTGCTAGTGCGCTCGCATTTCCTAGCGCGGCTCAGGCGCAATACTCGTCCGTGACCGGGCCGCTGAATAATGTCGGCAGCAGCTACTACGAGCAGATCGGGCTCGGCTTCGGCGGCAATATTGGCAACCACGCGTTCTTCAACAACGGCGGCGCTGGCGGCGCCTGGCCGGGGTTTGGCGGCGGCGCACCCGGCGGCGGCGCGAATTTCGGCTGGGGCATTCAAGGCAGCGGCGTAAACCTCAACTTCGGCCTTCACGCGGATAGCGGCTCGGATCGTTCGATCTCCTCGGTCTCTCCCTCGGTGACGATTCCCAACGGCGGCACGGGGGGATTCTTCAGCGGCTCGCAACGCCCGTTCGTCACGGGGCTGGTTCCCGTCGTCGGTTCGTTTTCGCCCGGCGTGGGTTACACGATGGCGCCGCCGCGGACGACCAGCCCGCTCGTTGAACGCTTAGTGCGGTTGCAGGATGAAATCGCCGTGGCCGCACGTAACAAGCGTCCCGGGTCCGCAACTTCCGAAGATGACGCGCCAAGCGCCCCGCTTCGCCCCGCGAGCAGCGCGGAGCATGGCGATTTGAGTCTCTCGGCCATTCGGGCGCAACAGGCTAACGTTGTCGATGCTGAAGCGGCGGAACTCGCAGGGCACTTGGAAGCGGCGCGCTTGCGCGAAGAGGCCGGCGAGTACGGTCAGGCGCTCATCGACTATGGCCGCGCGGCCGCGCGCGCCGAAGGCCCGTTGCGCGAAGAGTTGCGGATCAAGATGCGCGAACTGCGAGCCCAAATGAAGAAGTAATCAAGACGCCGAGGCAGGCGCCGATTCCTGGGCGATATCGCGGAGCCGGCTTTCAGCGGCCAGGCGCGCGTCGTCGGTCAGATTCGGCAACGCCTGATCGAGCCAGAACTTGGCGCGCCAGAGGGAAGCGATGCGCGGCGGGCCGGACTTCTTCTTGGCGAGTTGATACCAGCGCTCCCCAATCTCCGCTTGCGCCGCCGCCGTCGTCGGCTTCGCCAGGTCCGCCTTGGCGAGTTGCGCCTCTTCTTCGAGTTCCCCCCGCGCGAGATGCGGCAGACCTTCGTCCCACTCGTTGCTGTAATAACAGAGAAATTGCCCCAAACTTTGATGGGCGGCGGGGTTTTGAGGATCGGTGGTCAACGTCGTCCGCGCAAGCGCCGCCCGCTGCGCGAGCGCTTGCCGTGCTTCCAGTTCGCGCAAGCGCTTCGTGAGGTCGCGTTGATCGCGATCTTTAATGCGGCTGCCGTTACGCAGCGCGAGATTGATGCACGCGATGGCCACATCGAGCCGGTCTTGCGATTCGGCTTCCCGCGCTAACGACTCCGCGGCGTCGGTGACGCTTTCCAACGCAGGCCCCGTCGTGGGGCGGAACTTGTTCAACGCGAGTTGCTTCTCGCGCAAGGCGTCGACGCCTTCCCACTGGGCGGCTTTCAAGTCGAGCAGTGATAACATCGTATCCACTCGCAGTGCCACTGCGGCCAGGTCGCACGCCTGATCGATCATCACGAGCTTCAGCGTGGAATTCTGTTCCTGCTCGATCTCTTGCACCAGGCGGTTAAGGAGCAACTCCGTGACGTCGGCCTTGCCGCGGGCTTGAGCCAGTTCGCTGCCATATTTCTTATCGAATTCCATTTTTGCTGAGCGGAGCGCCTCCGTGGTTGGCTGCGGTTGGCGCACGATGCGGGGCGTTTCCGACGGCGCGCCGTTGTCATTGAGTTTGACCTTAGGGGGCGGCGGCTGCGGCGCGGGCCCTTCCGGTTTGGAGCTGATGCTGGAAATAAACGCCGCATCCAGGCCCAGTTCTTTGGCGACCGCGAGATCTTTCACGCCCTGCTCTGCCGCTTTCACCCACAGCGCTTTCGCACGCTCGTTTCGCAACGCATCTTGCTGTTCGAAAATCAGAAAAGTCGCCTGAGACAGCAACGCCTGGGGCGAATCTTCCAGGCCTCGCTGTGCGAACGCCAGCGCTACCTGCGGCGCGAGCTCCACGATTGCTGCCTCCTGCGGCGCGCTGCCGGCAAGCTTGTACGTCACGAACTCCCCGGCTCGTTTGACAAGCTCGACATCTTTCCCGTCGTCACTGGGGATGACTTCGCCTGCTTGCGTTTTCTTATACACGCCGTCACGCACGCCGCGCCAAAATTCATCCAGGTACTTATAGAGCGATTCCAGCCGCTGGTGCTCTTCCGCTTGGGCCTCGTCAGGCGTCATGGTGGCGAACTTGGCATTCGTCAGTTCAACCCTCGCCACGGCGAGTTGGCGATGCTCCAAAGCCGCGCGGGCCTTGTCCATCGCGGTGCGAAACTTCTCCGCCGCGGACGCTTCCGGCGGTTGCGGTGCGACCGGAGGCGGCTTCTGGCCGGCGTCTGCTGGGGCCTTCGGCGACGACAATCCAGGTGGCGGCGTCAGGCTCTCACCAGGCGAACCTGGCGGCGACTTCCTGGGGGAGTCGCGCGTCTCCACGGGAGCGTCCGTCCCAGTTCCGCCAACCGCCTTTTTGGCCTGCTCCGGCGGCGGTTCGGTCCCCATTTGGTTCACAACCAATACCAAAACGCCCACCAGTACGGCGCCCACCCCGATCAACCCGAGCACGAGCGGGATCAAGTTGTTCTTGCGCCGGGCGCGGGCGCGCGACGTAGTGCCGCGAGCCTTGCCCACCACGGGCAAATGAGGAACTTCCGGCGCAAGCGGCGCCGTCACCACATTCACCGCCGCTCCCCGCGGAATGTTGGGATACACCGCCGGTGGCAGTTCACGCTGAGGCGGCGACGGTCGCGCAGGAGGCGGCGGCGCTGGCATGGAAGCGGGCGGCATCGCCGGCGGACGGCCCGGCTCTGGAGGGGGCGGCGCGCTCGGCGCTCCGGCTTCCGCCAAATCCTTCTGCAACTGCGCGTCGTAGGCGGTCTTTTTCTGCTCGTTCAGGAGCACGCCTTTGGCGGTCGCCAACTCGTTGAGAATTGTTTGCGAGAGTCGCCCGTGCTTGCCAGCCTGAAACGTGCGCACGTGGGCCATTTGCCGATCAGCGGCCCCCTCGATCACGTCCGGATCGTCTTCGAACAGCGCAATCCCCAGCAGCCTGTAATGATGGGGGGGCTGTTCGTGCGGCGCAATGCCCAGCCAGCGGCGATACGGATCAAAATCTTCCGACATCGCTCCCTGTTCCTCTTCCTGCGCCCAAATGAATACTAAACACCACGCTGCGTGCCCAAGTTCCGCGACCGGAGCGGGCCCGGCAATCCTCCAGTGTACCATTATCGGACCCGCCTGCCGTACTGGCAAGGACAGTCCGAAGTGGTTGAAATGCTATGACTTAAGTTCGCTTACCTGGTACGATCGAGCCGCTGCAACGGAGCATGGCGAAGCGCTGCCACACCATCGTCCTAAGACTCTACTCGCAAATCGCAGGCCGCGTTTCGTGTTATTCCCGCGCCAGCGCGCCCCGTCAGCCTCAACTGCAGCGTCCCAACTCGTGGCCGGACGGGAAGTTCCACCGCGACCGCTGGCCGGGATTTTCTCGTACAATGGATGGGCTCTGGTACTTTTCATTGCACACGCGATCGGCGCACGGGATTGTGCCTTGTTAATTTTATGCTGGCTTTACACGACATTCAAAAATCGTTCATCGAACCGAGCGGGGAGCGGCTCCCGATTCTCGACCTGCCCCACTTTGCCGTTGCCGAGGGGGAGCAGATGGTGCTATTGGGGCCGAGTGGCTGCGGCAAGACAACGCTGCTCCACATCATTGCCGGCATCACGCGGCCTGATTCCGGGCGGATCGAGTTGGACGGCGTCGAGACCACCAAGCTCTCCGAGGAAGCCAGCGATCGCTACCGCGCGGCGAAGCTCGGCTATGTCTTTCAGACGTTCAACCTCCTGGCCGGTTTTACCGCCTACGAAAACGTGCTGCTGGGGATGACGTTCGCCCGCGGACGAAAAGACCCCGCCCGCGCGCGGAGTCTCTTGGAGCGGGTCGGCCTCTCTCATCGGGCGAGTCACAAGCCGGGCGCGCTCTCGGTCGGCGAACAACAACGGGTCGCCGTCGCGCGGGCGTTGGCGAATCGCCCCCGGTTGCTCTTGGCCGATGAACCGACCGCCAACGTCGATCCAGCCAATCAAGGGAAGATCATCGACTTGATTCGCGCCACCTGCGGCGAGGAGCAAATCGCGCTCATTTTAGTCACGCATTCGCGGGAAGTCGCGGGCCAATTTTCCCGCATGGATCGTTTGGACGAAATCAACCGCGTCGCGAAACCCGCGCTCGCCAACTGAACCTCGACAGGTAAGCCTCTCGCATGACCACCACGCTCGAAAAGAATCAGCCGCTCGTCGAAGTCGAAAACCTGGCCACCTATTTTTACACGGAAGATGGCGTCGTCCGCGCGGTCGATGGCGTGTCGTTCAACATCGAGCCTGGCAAAACGCTGGGGATCGTCGGTGAATCCGGCTCCGGCAAGAGCGTCACGTCGTTCTCGATCATTCGCCTGCTCGCCGGCGCCGCGAAGATTTCCCCTCAGAGCAAAATCAGCTTTCTCGGACGCGACTTGATCGGCCTGCCTGAACCGAGCATGCGGAAGATTCGGGGCAAAGACATCAGCATGATCTTTCAAGAGCCGATGACGTCGCTCAACCCGGTCTTCACAGTCGGCAGTCAGGTGATGGAAGCAATTCTGCTGCACCAAAAAGTAACCCGCGCCGAAGCCCGCCAAAGAACCATTGAACTGTTTGCCGAAGTCGGCATCCCGAAACCTGAGCAGCGCGTCGACTCCTATCCCCATCAACTCTCCGGCGGACAGAAGCAGCGCGTGATGATTGCCATGGCTCTCTCGTGCGAGCCCAAGCTGCTGATCGCCGATGAACCCACAACCGCGCTCGACGTCACCATTCAAGCGCAAATCCTCGACATCCTCCGCCGCTTGCGCGATAATCGCGGCATGGCCGTGCTGTTCATCACGCATGACCTCGGCGTGATTGCGGAAATCGCCGACGATGTCGCCGTGATGTTCCAGGGGAAAATCGTGGAGTACGGTAGCGTGCTCGACATCTTCAGCCACCCCCAGCACCCTTACACCAAGGGCTTGCTCGCGTGTCGCCCACGGCTGGATACCAAATTCAAGCTCCTGCCGACCGTTTCCGACTTCATGGAAACGGTCCCCGGTAAGGATGGCGAGTTGAAGATCATCGAGAAGAAGCTCGACGCGGCGCGCCTCAAGCAACTCGAAACCACCGGGCGTGGACGATATCTGCATCCCAAGCGTGAACTAGCGGCGCTGGGGCATCCGTGGCGGGAAGTTCAGGACGAAACGGACGCGACGACCGTGGCGGAAGAGGAAACGCCGCTGCTGGCCGTGCGCGATTTGGGCGTGTACTTTCCCGTACGCCGGGGTGTGCTGCAGCTCGTGGTCGATCACGTCAAAGCGGTCGATGGCATCAGCTTCAACGTCTATCGCGGCCAAACCCTGGGGTTGGTCGGCGAATCCGGTTGCGGCAAGACCACGGCCGGGCGGGCCATCCTGCGCCTGGTCGAGCCGACACACGGGGAAGTGCTGTTCGCAGGCCAGAACCTCGCGCACTATTCCGGCGAAGCGCTCCGCCGCATTCGCAGCGATATGCAGATTATCTTTCAAGACCCCTACGGCTCCATGAACCCGCGGATGACGATCGAGTCGATGCTCGTCGAACCGATGGTGATTCAGCGGATTGGCAAGAACTATCGCGACCGCCGCGATCGAGCGGTCGCGCTCTTGGACGAAGTCGATATGTCCAGCGAGCACTTGCTCCGCTATCCGCACGAATTCTCCGGCGGGCAGCGGCAACGCATCTGCATCGCCCGCGCGCTCGCGGTGGAACCGAAGTTCATCATCTGCGATGAATCGGTCTCGGCGCTCGACGTGAGTGTGCAAGCGCAAGTTCTCAACCTGCTGAAATCGCTGCAAGCCAGGCGGGGGCTGACCTACATCTTCATCAGCCACGATTTGAGCGTCGTGAAATTCATGGCCGACATGATGGCCGTCATGCAGGCAGGCAAGATCGTCGAGTTTGGCCCGTCCGAAGCGATTTACGCCCATCCGCAGCAGGCCTATACGCAAAACCTGATCGCCGCGACGCCCAAAGACGATCTCGAGCATATCCGCGAGCGACAAGCGGCGCGCGTCGCGGCGCGTGGTGAGAAATAAAAAGACGGCTCTCGCGCAGCGCCGCCAGCGATAGATAAGAGATAGACAATAGACAGCGGCCGCGCCCTGAATCAGAATCTCAAGTGTGAACTCTTGGCATTCCCTCATCGATGCGAGCGCGCGGGAAACGGCGCATGTGGCCGCCCCGCCGCCACATCATATGCATTTGACCGTTCCCAATCGCGCACAACTCGCGACCGCGGTCGAGGCCTGGCAACAGGCCCAAGCCATCCCCATTCCGCGGCGGATTCATCAAATCTGGATCGGGCCGCGCCGTCCGCCGTGGCGCTGGATTAACACCTTCCGCGAAGCGTTTATCCAAGCGCATCCGGCGTGGGAGTACAAGCTGTGGCGCGAGCCGGAGATTGCGGAACTGTCGCTCGTCAATCGGGAGCTGTACCAACAAGAACCCACGTTGTACGGCAAGGCCGATATCCTCCGTTACGAACTGCTCGAACAGTTCGGCGGCATCTACGTCGATGCGGATATGCGGTGGCTGCACAAGCCGCTGGATGAGCTGCGGCATTTGGCGCGCGAGCGCGGCATCTTCGCGGCGTGGGAAAACCAATGGGATTTGGCCAATAGCGTGCTGGGCTGCGCGCCGCGCCATCCGCTGATGCGCTTGGTGGTGCGGACGCTGGCCGCCACTTACCGTCGCCTGCGCATCGAGCGCGGCTGGGCGCCCTGGGTGGCGACCGGCCCGCGGTTCTTCTCAGAAGTCGTTCGCGAGCTACCGATCGAGCGGTTCCCGACAACGTTCTTCTATCCCACGTCCTGGCACGGCCTCGCGCCCGACACGGATGTTTCGGCATTCGCCGGCAGCTACATGGTTCAGTACGGCTATTCGACGAATCATCTCGCCGCGCAGCACGACCAATTCACTTAAATGCCGCGCTGGAAGCACATCCATCACGCGCTCGAAGCCTGCGCAATAACATAGCATGTGCTCACACAGTACTCAGCCGTTGTTCAAAAGTTTCTGTGCAGTGTTTCGCTATTTAGCCTCTTCAGTCCACTGCTTAGCGCTATCCCCTTGGACTCGCTACTACCACGCGCCGCTAGCAAGGCGAAGAATCATTTCTTGATTTTACCGAGCAAACCATTGCATTTATTCGTAAATCACTTACAGTTGGCAGACACCTCAACGGATTAGAGATGAACGGAACACCATCGCAGAGGAGGCCCACCATCTTTCCTACCGGTCACACAAATACATGGGTTGATACATCAACCCAGCCTGTTGCGAAGCGGCAGGTTGTCAATCGAAACTGTGGCCACTTGCGGCCCAGTGTGAACGCTCCGCGTTCCAGTGTGTGAATGTTTCGTCCCGTGCCAGATTCGCTTGCGAATGGCACCGACCAAGAGCGGCGGTTGAGACAAGCGCCACACGTGGCGGAGGAATTGCCAGCTCTTGGTTTACCCTGTGCTTCGGGATCTGACGGGTTCGGAAGCATCGGCTGACTGTCAACGGCGGCGACGCCACGCCCCGGTCGTGTCCACACATCAGCGGGACTCTGCCAGGGCATCGCCCCACTGACTTGCGCGGGCAAGTCGGCGCACCTCGCAGGGATACGGATTGCGCGGTGCAGGATGCTTTGAATGCTGGGATGCAAACACCGGTCACGATCACGCGATTGCCTTGGAAGGCGATCTTCGTCCAGTTCTGTTAAACGCCCCCGCGGCCAACAGGGCTGACGTTGCGCGCCGATCGCGACCCACACCTGTTCACGACGCATAACTTCCGAGCGCCACGCGCTTGCCGCGCGCAAATTCATGCATGGCAAGGCTGCGCTGGAGGTGCGCCGTGACTTTTCTGGCAAGAGGAGACTTACGCCATGAAATCGTTCGACAAGTTACGACAGAGTTCCCGTCACGCTCGACGCCGCATCGGCCGCCTCGAAAACCTGGAGGACCGCCGCCTGCTCGCCGCGTTGCCCCCGGACGCACTGAACGACCTTTATCAAGTCCAGGCCGATCAACCGCTCGACGTCAGCGGTCCCGGCGTGCTCGCGAATGATGCTACTTATGGCGCGTCGCTCAGCGCGCATCTGTTTAGCGGACCAAATCACGGCCTGTTGAACCTCACGGAAGACGGCGCCTTCAATTACACGCCTGACGCTGGTTACGTTGGGCTCGATAGTTTCGTCTACTGGGCGCAGGACGGCGACCTGGCAAGCATGCTCGCCGCGGTGACGCTTCGCGTGAGCGCCAACGGGGGAGCGCCGACAACGCTGCCGGATAGCTACACAGTGAACGAGGATGACGTGCTCGGCGTGACAGCCTCGGCCGGCGTGCTCGATAACGACACAGCCAATGGCGGAGCGATGATCGCCGAGCTCGTGACCGGGCCCGAACAAGGCGAGCTGGAACTCAATGCAGACGGCTCGTTCACCTATACCCCAGCGCCGAACTTCAACGGCAGCGACTCGTTCGTCTATCAAGCGCGCACCGGCGACGCGGTCAGCGAGCCGACCACCGTCACGCTGACGGTTCGCCCGCAAAACGATCGTCCGACCGCCGCAAACGATCGCTATTCCGCCACGGAAGACCAGCCGCTCGTGATTGAAAGCGGTGGCGTGCTAGACAACGACGCGGACGTTGATGGCGATCCGCTCACGGCGCAACTGGTCAGTGGGCCGCTCCACGGCAGCGTTACCCTCAACGAGGATGGCACGTTTACCTATACCCCGAGTGCCGATTTCCACGGTATCGACGGTTTCAGCTATCTGGCCCACGACGGAACCATCGCTAGTCAGGTCGCCACGGTGACAATCAACGTCGCCGCGGTGAACGATGCGCCGCTCGCCAATAATGACGAGTACACCATCGACGAGGATACGGAACTAACGATCGACGCCGCAGGCATTCTGGCGAACGATAGCGATGTCGATGGAGATTCGCTTACGGCAGTCCTGGTCGATGGTCCGCAGAACGGCGAGCTCACGCTGAACGCCGACGGCTCGTTTAGCTATATCCCCAACGCCGACTTTAACGGCGTCGACGGCTTCAGCTACATGGTCAACGATGGAACGACCGAGAGCGCCGTCGCCACCGTGACGATCAACGTCAACCCGGTGAACGATGGCCCGGCGGCAGCGGACGATGCTTATGAAGTCGACGAAGATGCGACGCTCATCGTCGACCCGACCGGCATCCTCGGCAACGACAGCGACCCGGATGGCGACGCGCTGACGCCGGTGCTGGTCGAGGGGCCGCTAAATGGAGCTTTGGTGCTCAGTGAAGACGGTTCGTTCACCTATACCCCGAACGCGAATTTTCACGGCTCAGATAGCTTCACGTACCAAGTGACAGACGGCGAAGCGACAAGTTCGCTCGCCACGGTCTCGATCACGGTCAATCCGGTGAACGATGCGCCGCTCGCCAATAATGACGAGTACACGATTGATGAGGACACGGAACTAACGATCGACGCCGCAGGCATTCTGGCGAACGATAGCGATGTCGATGGAGATTCGCTTACGGCGGTCCTGGTCGACGGTCCGCAGAACGGCGAGCTCACGCTGAACGCCGACGGTTCGTTTAGCTATATCCCCAACGCCGACTTTAACGGCGTCGACGGCTTCAGCTACATGGTCAACGATGGAACGACCGAGAGCGCCGTCGCCACCGTGACGATCAACGTCAACCCGGTGAACGATGGCCCGCTCGCCAATAATGACGAGTACACGATTGATGAGGACACGACGCTAACGATCGACGCCGCAGGCGTGCTCGCTAACGATACGGATGTCGATGGCGACGCGCTCACGGCGGTCCTCGTCGATGGCCCGCAGAACGGCGAGCTGACGCTGAACTCCGACGGCTCGTTCGTCTATACGCCCAACGCCGACTTCTTCGGCGTCGATGGTTTTAGTTATCTGGCGAGTGATGGCGAAATGGAGAGCGCTGTCGCGACGGTCACAATCAACATCACCCCGGTGAACGATGCGCCGCTTGCAGTCGATGACGCCTACAGTGTGAACGAGGACGAAGCGCTCGTGGTCGAACCCGCGGGGCTGCTCGCCAACGATAGCGATCCCGAAGGGGATCTGCTGACGGTGATCATTCTCTCACCGCCAACGGCCGGCATGGTTATCGCCAACGACGACGGCTCGTTCACTTATACGCCGCTCGAAAACTTCCACGGCCTCGACTCCTTCACTTACAAAGTGACCGACGGCACAAGTGAAAGCAACGAAGCGACGGTGACGATTGACGTCGTGAGCGTCAACGACTCGCCTGTCGCCGCGGACGATGCTTACGAGTTGGATGAAGACACAACGCTAACCATCGACGCGCCGGGACTGCTGGCCAACGATAGCGATCTCGAAGGGGATCCGCTCACGGCGGTTTTGGTTTCAGGGCCGGCGCATGGCGCGTTGACACTGAACCCCGACGGTTCGTTTAGCTATACGCCGGCGGCGAACTACTTCGGCGAGGATGCGTTTACCTATAAAGCGAACGATGGCGCGGACGATAGTGAAGCCGCCACCGTGGTCATCACGATCAACCCCGTGCCGGACGCACCCCACGCGAACGACGACGCTTATAGCATCGGCGAGGACTACGTCCTCGCGCCAGGCAGTTCGCAAGGCGTGCTGGCCAATGATTTCGATCCCGAAGGCCAGACGTTGACGGCGGAACTCGTTTCCGAGCCTGAGCATGGAACGCTGGTGTTCAGCAGCGACGGCAGTTTCAGCTACACGCCGGACGAACACTTTCACGGGAGTGACAGCTTCACCTACGTGGCGACCAATGGCCTCGAGTTGAGCGCGACCCGGACCGTCTCGATCACCGTCGAGCCGATCAACGATCGGCCGGTCGCGGAGTCGGAAAGTTACGACACGGCGGCTGATAGCCTGCTGGTTGTGGAAGCCGCTAGCGGCGTGCTGGCCAACGATAGCGACGTTGATGGCGATCCGCTGACGGCGATTCTGTTGTGGGCGCCAACGCATGGCGAATTGTCGTTCGCAGGCGACGGCAGCTTCACTTACACGCCCGCCGCCGGCTTCGTCGGCCAGGATCGCTTCTTCTATCAAGCCAGCGACGGGTTGGCGAACAGCAATGTGATGGAAGTCGTGATCAATATCGGTGGCGCCACCGGCGGTGGCGACGGCGGTGGTGACGGTGGTGACGGCGGCGAGGAGACGAACTCCGCTCCGCAAGGCGTGGCCGATAGCTACACGGTTGCCAGCGGGGCCACACTTTCGCTCGACGGGCCAGGCGTCCTCGCCAACGATAGCGATGCCGACGGCGACCTGCTGACCGCGGCGCTCGTCGAGGGACCGGCGCACGGCGCGCTCACGCTCGGCAGCGATGGTTCGCTGAGCTACACGCCGGACGATGGCTTTTTAGGCGAAGACAGCTTCACCTACGAGGCCAGCGATGGCGTCGCTGGCAGCGGGCCGGTGACGGTGACGATCAACGTCACCGATTCCTCGACCGGCAACGTCGCGCCGGTCAGTGCGAACGATAGTTTCGGCACCAGCGTCAATACGCCGCTAGTGATTCCAGCCGCAGGCGTGTTGGGGAACGATAGCGACGCCAATGGTGATACGCTCACCGCGATCCTCGTCGATAGCCCTAGCCATGGCGTGCTCGCGCTCGCAGCGGACGGCAGCTTCAGCTACACGCCGGAGCCTGGCTATACCGGGGTCGATGCGTTCACCTATCAGGCGACCGATGGCGCGCAAACAGGCAACATCGCGACCGTGACCATCACCATCGCCTCAGGCGACAACTCTCGCCCCAACGCGGTGAACGATCAGTACACCATAACCGGCGACTCGACGCTGAACGTCGAAGCGGCCGGCGTACTGACCAACGATAGCGACGCCCAAGGCAGCCTGCTGACGGCGCTCTTGTTCAGCGCCCCACAGCACGGCACGGTCTCGCTCGCGGCCGATGGCTCGTTTGCGTACACGCCGGACGCTGGCTATACCGGGCTCGATTCGTTCATCTACCGCGCGTTTGACGGGCAAACCTACAGCGCGCTGGCGGCCGTGACGATTCGCATTAGCCCGGCCCAAGCTCCGCTGTCGGCGCCGGTCAACCTGGCGCTCGACATTGTGGCCGAGGGTCAACATGAGGACGACGGCACAGCCGAACTGTTCGACGCCCTCTACGGCAACGATGAGTGGTTGCTGTAGGACGAATCGGTCCGCCGAGCGGGTCGCTGGATCGAAGCGACCTGTGCGCGAGGCACTGCTGGAGCAATCCGGCAGTGCCTTGTTTTTAGTGCGATCGGTTGCGAGGCTGGGGGAGAAATTTCAAATTCCAAGCACCAAATACCAAGGAAATCCGAAATCCGAATATCGAAATCCGAAACAAATTGAAATTCGGGAAATTCAAAGGCTCAAAACAAAACGTGAAGTGTGAAGACCAGTCATGTCGTGGCGTCCCCTTCATACTCGCCGCGCTGTCGTGGTTTCCCTGCCTCTTTCCTGCCTGACATTTCCAGTTCAAGAAGCGACCACGGCCTGCACGTTGCAAAACGCGCAGGCCGGTGGTGGTTGCACAATCGTCACGCGAAACGCGCTTACCCGATATATTCCCGATCCTTGTTAATCCCCGGCATCGGCACGGGGTACTTACCATCGGCGTTGGCCCGTAGCGGCGCGTCGGATTTGAGCGTCAGCTTGTCGACCATCGGGGCGAATTCGTGTTCGCAGTTGAACAGGTCGTCGTACGTGATGATCTGGCCGGTGTGGGCGGCCATGCGCCCCATCGACGCCACGACGCTCGCTTCCACGCCGCGTTGCACTTCGTTGTACGGCTTGTCTTCGCGAATGGCCATGACGAGATCTTCCCATTCCGTTTGGTATGGGTTGCGTTCTGGCTGCGGGTATTCCCACACCAGGTTGGCCTTGTCCATCTTTTGGCCTTTGTAGGTGCGGCAGCGGGCAGGCGAGTGGCCGGAGCCGCTGATCGCAGCGATCCCCTTGCTGCCGTGGGCGTAGCTGGCGAACTCGTCGTGGCAGCCAGGCATGCAGCGGCCGTAATGAAAGAGCTTCGCACCGTCGTCAAACGTGTATTCGACCGAGTAGTTGTCGAAGTTCTGATCGACCGAGTCTCCCCGATAATGCCGCCCGCCGGAGGCTTGGGCGACGACCGGCCAGCCGTTCTTCATCCAGCAACATTCGTCGATGTTGTGAATGTAGAAATCGCTGAACGCGCCGCCGCTTGCCCAGAGGAAGCTGTGGAAGCGTCGAATCTGATATTCCAGTTCGCTGAGATTGGCCGGCTTGGGACCGGATTCAAACGAGGCCACCGGCCCGTGCATGCGATAGCAGCGGAGCGCGATCACATCGCCAATCTCGCCATCTTGAATGCGCTTGAAGAGTTCGCCCCGCGCGTCGCAGTGGCGGCACATCAAACCGACGCCGACCTTGAGGTTCTTCTTCTTCGCTTCTTCGTTGAGGGCGAGCATTTTGCGGCTTGCGGGGCCATCGACCGTGACCGGCTTCTCCATGAAGACGTTCACGCCTTTTTCAATCGCATATTTGAAATGCACCCAGCGGAACGCAGGGGGCGTGGTGAAGATGGCCACATCGCCCGGCTTGAGCGAATCGATCGCCTTTTGGTAGCCATCGAAGCCGATGAACTTGCGATCGTTCGGCACATCGACCAAACCGGAGAACTGCTTGTTCAAATTGTTGTGGCTGCTTGCGAGGCGATCTTCAAACACGTCGGCCATGGCGACCAGTTTGATCGGGCCGCTCTTGGTCGAGAGCGCGTTGGCCGCCGCGCCGGTGCCGCGACCGCCGCAACCCACGAGGGCCACCTGTACGGTGCTGTCCTCGGCGGCGTGGACTTTGGGAACCGCCATGCTCAACAGCGCGGAGCCGGCCGCGAGACCGCCTGTGGTTTTGAGAAAGGTGCGGCGTGTCGACGGGGAGGGACTATGTTCACTCATGGGAGAAACCTCGAACGATAGGAGTGAGGGAATGGGGTGGGAGCAACGGAATTAGAGTGCGCTCAGCGACCTTTCTTTTACTCCAGCGGCGCGCTAAATGCAATCAAACCGCCAGCTTGCGCGGCCCCCGGCGGCGATTTATTGCGTATTTTCCGCCCCTAGAAGCGGGTGGCGAGTTGAATCTAACGAGCGCGTTAGAATCGGCCGCAAGCGCCCCTGGACGATGGCATGGGTGGGACTTTTTTTCGCGGGGCCGATTAGTAAAATACCTCCCAGGCGAAGTCTCATCCCTCTTTTCCAACAGCGAGCCTGCCATGAGCGTTCAGCCGATCCCCGCGGGATATCACTCCGTAACGCCGTACCTCATCCTCCGCGATGCGTCCGCCGCGATTGAGTTCTACAAGCAGGCATTTAATGCCACCGAGATCATGCGCCTCAACGGGCCCGACGGTTCGATCGCGCATGCCGAAATCAAGATCGGCGACTCGCCGGTGATGATGTCGAACGAATGTCCCGAAATGGGTTTTAGTAGCCCCGCGAGCTATGGCGGCACGCCGGTCAGCCTGATGATCTATGTCGAGGATTGCGACCGGGTCTTCGCCCAAGCACTGGCCGCCGGCGCGACCGAGGTGAAACCGTTGCAAGATCAATTCTACGGGGATCGTTCCGGCACGCTAACCGATCCTTTCGGCCATGTGTGGACAGTCGCGACGCATAAGGAAGAGGTTTCGCCGGAAGAGATCCACAAGCGGTTAGCGGCGATGATGCCGCCGGCCAGTTGAGTGCGAAGCGTCGCAACTCGCGTGTGGAATCGTCTAATAATCCGTCAACGTCTTAGGCGGCCACGCGACACGGAGCGCGTTGAGCACCGCCAACACGTCGATGATCTCTTGAGACACCGCCCCGGCGACCGGAGACAGATAACCAAACGACGCCAGCCCCATCCCCAGGATGCTCAACGCCATGCCGCCGAGCGCGCTTTGCAAGGCGATGATGCGCATTCGCTGGCCGATATGCAGCAGCTCATCGACCCGACTGAGCGAGCTGTCGAGGATCACGACGCCGGCGGCTTCGGTGGTGACGTCGCTGCTTTGCCCAAAGGCGACTCCCACGGTCGCGGCGGTCATCGCCGGGGCGTCGTTGATGCCGTCCCCCATGAAGATCGTCGGCGCGAGTTTCGTTTCCCGGCGGACGAGTTCCAGTTTCTGCTCCGGCGATTGATTGGCGTAAACTTCCGATATGCCCACTTTCTCTGCGAGGTAGCGGACTTCGGACTCGCGATCGCCGGAGACGAGCAGCACCCGCGTGAAGCTGTGCTTGGGCCGGAGATGGCGGACAAACTCCTTCCCATCGCGGCGCGGCTCATCGCGAAACCCAAACCGCGCGGCATAACGCTCGTTCACGATTAAGAGACACTCCAGCCCGCCGATGTGCTCCGGCAACAGCGGTTCATCCTCGGGGCGCTGTTTGAGCCACTTCTTGCGGCTCGTGATTTCCAACTGTTTGCCGTCGAGCGTGCCGCGCAAGCCTTCTCCAGGCCGTTCGCTGATCGCCGTCGGCTCGATGAGTTCGATGTTCTCTTCGCGCGCTGCGGTGAGAATCGCTTCCGCCAGCGGATGCTTGGAGAAACGTTCGAGACTCGCCGCCCAGAGGAGGACCTCTTCGCGCGCAAACCCCGCCGCGGGATCGATGGAAGTGACCTGCGGCTCGCCATAGGTGAGCGTGCCGGTCTTGTCGAAGATCGCCGTGCGGCACTCGCTGATCCGTTCGAGCACGACGGGGTCTTTGATGATAATGCTCCGCCGGGCCGCGAGCGAGATCGCGCCGATGATCGCGACCGGAATCGCGATCAGCAGCGGGCACGGCGTCGCGACGACCAGCACCGCCAGAAAGCGATGGGCGCTCCCGCTGAGCGCCCATGCCCCCAGGCCAATGGCGACCGCGAGCGGCGTATAGAACGCGCCGAGTTGATCGGCCAGGCGGCGCATTCGGGGGCGGCGCTGCTCGGACTCGCGCATCACCTGCATGATTTTGGCGAACCGGGAGTCGACCGCGAGCTTAGTGGCTTCGATGGTGATCGTGACGCTGCCGTTGATTGCGCCACTGAGCACGTCCGAGCCCGGCGTCTTCTCGATGACGTACGGTTCGCCGGTGAGATACGATTCGTCCATCGTCCCCCGCCCCTCGACGACGACGCCATCGACCGGGCAAACTTCGTGCGGAAACACCGCCAACGTGTCGCCTATGGCGATCTCCTCGATGTCGATGTCCACCGTTTTGCCGTCTTGCTTGCGATGTGCGACCGAAGGCATCCGTTTGGCCAAAAGCTCCAGCACCAGCGAAGCCCGCCGCACCGCGTACGCTTCCAGCGCCTCGCCGCCGGAGAGCATCAGCACGACAATCGTGCCCGCGAGGTACTCGCCGAGAATCACCGACGTGACGATCGAAATGCCGGCGAGCAGATCCGAGCCGAACTCCAGCTCAATGACTTTGACGAGCAGCTCGACGACCAGGACCGTGCCGCCAGTGAACAACGCGAACAGGAGCGGCCAGTCGCGCACCAAAAATCCATACTGCTCCGTCGCGCCGAAACTGCTCATCCACAACAGCAAATGCAAGGCAATCGCGGCAATCGCGACGGCGGCTATTAATCCCTGACGATAATTGATCACGGTCGAGTCCGGCTCGAAGGGTGAGGGGAAATCGCGGCAATAGGGGGTAAAGCAGGGGCATTGTAGCGGCTGATGGCCTCCCGCGCGCACCGTGGCTCGCGGCGGAACCAAGCCGCACCGTGTCCAACTGCACCGCCTGGACGATAGTTGTCTGAACGACTATCATGTTCAGCGTGCAAGGCAGGCGCGCGTTTATGCGCGCTCTCCTGCGCGCCCCCCTCCATCATCATTTTCACCCCGGAGTTGCTCCCGATGATTGCCTCTTCCTCGCCCGATGTGATTGTGATTGGCGGCGGTCCGGCGGGGGCCACCACGGCGACGATCCTGGCCCAAGCGGGTCACAAGGTGACGCTCTTCGAGCGCGAGCGTTTTCCGCGCTTTCACATCGGCGAGTCTCTCATTCCGCAAACCTACGACGTGCTCCAGCGGCTCAAGATGCTCCCGAAGATGAAGGGGAGCCACTTCGTCAAGAAATATAGCGCCCAGTTCATCGACCAGCGCGGCCGACTTTCGGAGCCGTTCTACTTTGTCGATCACAAGCCGCACGAATCCTCGCAAACCTGGCAAGTACTTCGTAGTGAGTTCGACCAGCTCATGCTCGACAACGCCCGCGAGCAAGGCGTGGAGGCGCATGAAGGGGTGCGCGTGATTGACATCCTCTTCGATGGCGACCGGGCGATCGGCGTGCGCGTGAAGGGGGACGACGGCCGCGTGCGCGACGTGCGCGCCTCTGTCGTCGTTGATGCCAGCGGGCAAAGTTCGCAACTGCTCGATCGGCTCAATTTGCGCTCGTGGGATTCGTTCCTCCGCAAGGCGGCCATCTGGACGTATTGGAAAGGCGCCTTTCGCGACCAAGGGCAAGACGAAGGTGCGACGGCGGTGATCCAGACCCAAGGGAAGACCGGCTGGTTCTGGTACATTCCCCTGCACAACGACATTGTCAGCGTCGGCGTCGTCGCGGGGAATGACTATCTGCTCCAGAACCGCGCGACGAAAGATCTCGAGACGATCTACTTCGAAGAAGTCGCCAAGTGCCCCGGCGTGGCCCCGCGGATCGAGAGCGCCGAGCGGTGCGACATCTTCCGCGTCCAAAAAGAGTTCAGTTACCGCGCCAGCAAAGCCGCCGGCAATGGCTGGGTGCTCGTGGGAGATGCGTTTGGCTTTCTCGATCCACTCTATTCGTCCGGCGTGCTGCTAGCGCTGACGTCCGGCGCAATGGCCGCCGATGCGATTAGCCAAGGGCTGGCCGCGGGGGACACGTCGGAAGCGCAATTGCGCAAATGGGAAGCGCCGTATGTCGCCGGCATGAACCGGATGCGCCGCCTGGTGTTCGAGTTCTACGAAGGCTTCAGCTTTGGCCGCTTCATCCGCAAGCACCCGCACCTCAAAGGCTACATCACCGACGTCCTCATCGGCGACGTCTTCAAGGAAGATATCGACATTCTCTGGCCGCTGATCGACGAAATGCGCGCGGAAGACGCCGCGATGCCAATGCCGATGGAGAGGCAGTAGCGACTTCAAAACCCGTCCGCGTTGTAGGGATGGTCTCCAAATCGCCGGGCCGAACCGTTCGCAGCAGTTCCGAGAAAATGCTTTCGCACCGCGCGCGATCCGGGTATGCTGAAAATCCCCAAATAACCCCCTTCCCCTAGCCTGTGGTTCGCTCGCCATGCGTTGTCGTGTTCATGTTTGCTTGTGGCTGCTCACCGCCTTCGCGGTGGGCACCCTGCTGGCCAGGCCGCTCGCCGCCGCGGAGCTTCCCAACATCCTTGTCATCCTCACGGACGATCAAGGGCGCGGCGATTATTCAGCCTATGGCACGCCGGACATTCATACGCCGAACATCGACCGCATCTTTCACGAAGGCATGGAGCTGACAAACTTCTACGCCAATTGCTGCGTCTGCTCGCCGACGCGGGCGTCCCTGCTGAGCGGCCGCTATCCAGATCGCGCAGGCGTTCCCGGCGTGATTCGCCACACGCTCGATAACTCCTGGGGTTATCTGTCTCCCGAGGCGACGCTGCTCCCGGAACTGCTGAACAAGCGGGGCTATCACACGGCGCTCATCGGCAAATGGCATCTGGGCCTCCAGTCTCCCAACACACCGACCGAGCGCGGCTTTCAATTCTTTCACGGCTTCCTCGGCGATATGATGGACGACTACTGGTCGCATCGTCGCGGCGGGCACAACTTCATGCGCAAGAACCTGGAAGTCATCGATCCCAAAGGGCACGCGACCGACTTGTTCAGCGACTGGGCCTGTGACTATCTGGCGGAGCGCGCGAACTCCAGCCCAGACCAACCCTTCTTTCTTTACCTGGCGTACAACGCGCCGCACGACCCGCTCCAACCGCCGCCAGAATGGTTGAAGAAAGTGCAAGCCCGCGAGCCGCAAATGACCGCGCGCCGCGCCCAGCTTGTGGCGCTGATTGAGCATCTCGATGACGGTATCGGCCGCGTCTTGAAGCAGCTCGACGAACAGAACCTCGCCCACAACACGCTCGTCATCTTCATGTCCGACAACGGCGGCGTCAGCGGCAACGGGGCGATCAACGGTCCCTGGCGCGCCGGCAAGCAACACATGTACGAAGGCGGACTTCGCGTCCCTGCCGCCGCGCGCTGGCCTGGCCAGATCAAGCCCGGTAGTAAAGCCGAGCGCAGCCTGCTGACGATGGACACCTTCCCCACGGTGTGCGCGGCCGCCGGCGCGGGAATTCCCCACAACATCGACGGCGTGAGCTATCTCGGCGAGCTAGTAGGCCAGGCGAGTGAACATCCGCCGCGCGATTTGTATTTCGTGCGCCGTGAAGGGGGCGCGAACTATGGCGGTCTCGAAAGCCACGCTTTGCGGCGGGGGGATTGGAAGTTGGTTCAAGACGGCGCGTTCCTCCCGCTGGAACTGTATAACCTGGCCGATGATCCGTATGAAAAGACGAATCTCGTCGAGCGTAATAAGCCTAAAGTCAACGAACTTCGCGCCGCGATGTCTCGGCAAATTCAACAAGCCGGCCGCGTCCCATGGCAACCGCCCGTCGATCAACCTGTAAAGTAGCTTACGACCCTCTTGGAAAAGAACCCTCCCATGATCCGTTTCGCGTTCCTGCTTACGCTGGCCGTGTGGTTGACTGCGAACAGTCCGTTACACGCCGCGGACCAGCCGAACATCGTCGTAATCCTCTGCGATGACCTCGGCTATGGCGACGTGCAGTGCTACGGGGGCAAAATCCCCACGCCCCACATCGATGCCTTGGCGACCTCAGGTCTCCGCTTCACCGATGCTCACACCAGTTCGTCCGTCTGCTCGCCGACGCGCTACGGCCTGATCACCGGGCGATACAACTGGCGCTCCCCTTTGAAGCGCGGCGTGCTCGGCGGCCTTAGCCCGCGTTTGATTGAACCCGGCCGCGCAACCATCGCCTCGCTGCTCAAAGAACACGGCTATCACACCGCGTGCATCGGCAAGTGGCACTTAGGCATGGATTGGTCCCGCCCCGCAGACAAGCCGGTGTCCGAACTCAACATCGAGCCGCGCGGGCAAGTGTTCAATGTCGATTACGGCGCCCCGATCAAGAACGGCCCCAATAGCGTTGGCTTCGATTATTACTACGGCATCAGTGCGTCGCTGGACATGGTCCCCTACACGTTCATCGAGAACGATCACGTGGTCGAACTGCCGACGCTGGACAGTTCCTTCTTGATGATGCACGGCCGTGAAAATGGCGGCACGACGCGCAAAGGCCCCACCGCCCCCGGCTTCGACGCCGAGGATGTCTTGCCGCGCCTCGCGGAGAAGTCGTGCGAATACATCACCCAGCATGCTCCGCAGGCAAAGCAAGGGAAGCCGTTTTTTCTCTACGTCCCGTTCGCCTCGCCCCACACGCCGATCCTGCCGACCAAACCGTGGCAAGGTAAGAGCGGCATGAATCCGTATGCCGACTTTGTCATGCAGACCGATGACGCCGTCGGCCAGATTCTCGACGCGCTCGCGCAGAGCGGCGTCGCCGACAACACGCTTGTCATCTTCACCAGCGACAACGGTTGCTCCCCCCAGGCGAAATTCGACGAACTCGCCAGGTACGATCACCATCCCAGCGGCCCCCTGCGCGGCCATAAAGCCGATATTTTTGAAGGGGGCCTCCGCGTGCCGTTTATTGTGCGCTGGCCGGGGCGCGTCGCGGCGGGAAAAGAATCGGCGCAGGTGGTCTGCCTGATCGATATTCTCGCAACGGCGGCGGACATTCTCGACATCCCAGTGCCGGAGAACGCCGCCGAGGATAGCATCAGCTTTCGGGGCGCGCTCCAAGGGGACGCCGAGGGCGGGCGTCAGCAACTTGTCTCGCACTCGATCAACGGCTCGTTCGCGATTCGTCGCGGCCCGTGGAAGCTCGCGCTCTGTCCGGATTCTGGCGGCTGGAGCGCGCCGCGTCCCGGTAGCAAGGAAGCCGAGAGTCTGCCGCCGCTGCAACTATTCAATCTGAATGACGACCTCGGCGAGACCAAGAACGTGGCCGCTGAGCATCCAGAAGTGGTCGCGGAACTCACGCAGATTCTGGAAACGCTCGTCGCCAACGGCCGCAGCACGCCAGGCCCAAAACAGGCCAACACCGGCGAAGTGAATATCCGCGCCGGCTTGCCGAAGCAGGACCGGCAGAAAGGCAAGAAGTCATGATGCGCTCTCTGATTGTTGTGGTCGCAGTCGCGCTGCTGAGCGCGCTCGGTGCTGAAGTCGCCATCGCGCGCCCGCCGAACGTGATCATCATTTACGCCGACGATCTCGGCTCGGTCGATCTCGGCTGTTATGGCGCTGCGGACTTGGAGACGCCCCACACCGACGCGCTCGCCGCGCGGGGCGTGCGCTTCACGCAGTTCTATTCGGCCGCGCCGGTCTGTTCTTCTTCGCGCGCCGCGCTCCTCACCGGGCGATATCCCGTCCGCTGCGGTGTGCCGGCGAACGCTGGTTCGCAACGGGGGCAGAAGTCCGGCCTGCCGGCGGCGGAGGTCACGCTCGGCGAGATGTTCGCCAGCGCCGACTACGCAACCGCGCACATCGGCAAGTGGCATCTCGGCTACGACGATGGCCTGCTCCCCAACCAGCAAGGCTTTCAACATTCGTTCGGGCACATGGGAGGCTGCATCGACAACTACTCCCACTTCTTCTACTGGAGCGGACCCAACGTCCATGACCTGTACCGCAACGGCCAGGAAATTCACGAAGACGGCAAGTACTTTCCCGATTTGATGGTCGCCGAGGCGAAGACGTTTATCGATCACCATCGCGATGAGCCGTTCTTCATCTATTTTGCGATGAACTTGCCGCACTATCCGTATCAAGGGGAAGCCAAATGGCTCGAGCGGTTCAAGGACTTGCCGCACCCCCGCAATCTGTACGCGGCGTTTGTGGCGTCACAAGATGAGCGCATCGGCGCGTTGCTCAAGGCCGTCGACGATGTGAACCTCACGGACGAGACGATTGTCATCTTTCAGTCCGATAACGGTCATTCCACCGAAGAACGCGCTCACTGGGGCGGCGGCAGCGCGGGGCCCTATCGCGGCGCGAAGTTTAGCCTGTTTGAAGGGGGCATTCGCCTCCCCGCGATCATTTCCTGGCCGGGACATGTCCCAGCGGGAGAAACGCGCGGCCAGCTCGCGCACGCCTGCGACTGGCTGCCGACCTTGGCGGAGTTGTGTCAGGTGAAAATCGTGAATCCCGAGATCGACGGCGCGAGCCTCGTGGAAGTGCTGAAGGACCATCAATCCCCTTCGCCCCACAAAGTCGTGCATTGGCAAGTTGGCCTTGGTCCCGGTGCGCAGTGGGCGGTGCGGGACGGTGACTGGAAACTGCTCGGCAACGCTCTTGACACGACCGACGGCCACAAGACCACGAAGTTCGATCTGTTTTTGGCGAACCTCGCCGACGACCCCAGCGAGCAAACGAATCAGATAGCAGCGCATCCCGACATTGTGCGACGACTTCAAGCCGAGCACGCACAGTGGGTGAAAAGCGCGGCGCAGAAGTAGCGCCCACGCGAATACCTCTTACCGAGAGAGCCCCTTGAAAGCCTTGGAAGTCTCACGCAACGGAGTCAAGCTCTTCACCGCCGGCCTCGAGTACGGCATCGTCACCGCGAAGTTCGTACTGAGAAACCAGGTCGATCCCGTCTGGCTCAACGTCGATGGCCGCGATCAAACGACCGGCGGCCACCAGCGCTGGGCGCATCTTGCGATCGCGCTCGGCGACGAGTTCACGGTGCGCTTGGTCGATTGCGATGCCGTCGATGTTGATGCGAACCGTGATTGACGTTTCTTGAATGAACGTCTGCGTACACGACTCTTTTCAATATCCCCATCACCAGGAGTATCCGCCCCAGGCGAAATGACCGATGAGCCGTTTGCGTTGTTTCTCGAAGGGCGCCGGGTCCAATTGTGCGAGAATCCTAAATACATCCCGAAGGAGAACCCGATGAAACTCACGGCCGTTTTTATGGAAGTTCCCGAAGGTTATATCGCCTTTATCGAGGAACTCCCCGGTGCGAACACACAGGGCGAAACGCTCGAAGAGACGCGCAAGAACCTCAAGGAAGCGGTTCAGATGGTACTTGACGCGAATCGCGAGGTCGCGGCGCGTTCCATTGCCGGTAAGCAAGTATCCCGCGAACCCTTTAATCTCTCGTCATCATGAAGCGAGTCGAATCGAGGAAGCATCCACACGGCGCCAATCTCAACCGCGGCGTCTACCTCACCCGCGTCATCTCGAACAAATTTGTCGCTTGCGGCCCGAGAAAACCTTCGAAGCGGCTGTATTTGCCGGAGGCGGGGTCGGGGAGTAGGTCGCGCTGGGCGAGTTCAAAGTAAGCGTAGGTCCAAGGCATGGTGGTCGGCTGGCCGTGGTCGAGCACGTCGACGTCGATCGTCACCGCTTCGGTCGCGGTCTGGCGCAGTTTGCTGCCGGGATCGCCTTCGATCTCTTCCTTCATCGGCACGCCCGCCTTCTTGAGCGCGGCGACGGTCTTCTCGATGTCGTCGAGTGCATCGACCTGGTGCGAATTGACGAGCGACGTGAAGTGGTTGACATTATACCCATGCACGAGCGTCCAGGCCGCATACTGGCTCTCCTCGTTGGCCTTGGTCACAAGCTCCTGCTCAACCAGCGGCCAGGGCAACTCCTGGAATTGCTTGACGATGGTGGCCAATAGCGCGTTCCGCGCGTCTGCGTCGAGTTGCTCCACGTCGCGCAATTGGGCCAGCGTGTTGAGTTCGACCTCGGGGCGATGTCCGACAATCGCCGCCGCGATGCCGTCGC
>CAUJKE010000013.1 GCA_963205385.1 Planctomycetota bacterium
CGGCGACGGCAAGGCGGCGACTTTTGAGCGGCGTGAGGTAGAGTTCAATGGACCCGCGCGCCGCGTGTGTGCGCGAGCCGCGACTGCCCTCGCCAGAAAAATCAAAGCATGCCTCCTTCTGCTCACGGTGTCTTGGATCAGTTCGTGAATCGCGCGCGCGGCCTCTACTCGCAGCCGGCGGTCGCGATGCGCGTCCTGGAGTTGACGAGTCATCCCAAGGTCGATGTCCGCGCGCTCAAGGAATGCCTGGAAAACGATCCCGCGCTGACGATGAAAATCCTCCGCGTCGTCAACAGCGCGCTGTTTGGGCTCAGTCGCGAAGTAACTGATCTCAATCAAGCCTTGGCCTTGCTCGGGACCAGGCCGCTGAAGATGCTGGTGCTCGGCTTCAGCTTGCCGCGCAACTTGTTCGCGGCGCTGGAAGCGGACGTATTATCGCGCTATTGGCGGCACACGCTGACCAAAGCGGTCGTCGGCCGTGAACTTGCGCAACGCTTTTGGCAACAGCCGGGGGACGAAGCGTTTATCGCGGGATTGTTGCAGGAAATCGGCGAACTGGTGCTCGTGCAAGATTTAGGCGAGCCGTACGTCAAGTTCGTGCATCGTGTGCATCAAGATGGCGGTGAATTGCTCGAAATGGAGTTAGCGACGCTCGGCTTCGATCATGCCGTGCTCAGCGCGCGCTTGCTCGACCACTGGGGTTTGCCGGAAGCGATTGTGCATGCCGTCGGCATGCCGCACGACGCCGCCGCCATTCTCGCCCTCCCCGCCGCGCAGCAACCGCTGCCGCAAATTCTGCATGTCGCTGAACTCCTCGCGCGGCTGTTGACGTGCGAGTCTCCACCCGCGCTCGAGGCTTTAACCGCCGCGTGCGGCCACTATCAACGGCTGTCTCTCGATGACTTGCCTGCATTGCTTGCGAATCTCGACGAGAAAATCGAGCAGTTGGCCGCGGTGCTGAAATTGCAACTTACCGGCGGGGCGGATTTTTCCACCGTGCTCTCTGCGGCGCACGAACAACTCTCGGTCGTCGCGGAAGAAGCCGCGCTCGAACTGTTGCGGCCAGAACAGGACTGGGAAGAAACCGCCGAACTGGCGCAAGCCCTCTCCGCGTTCGCCCGCTCCGCGGCAACGCCGCCGAGTGAAATGCCAGCGCCCGCGCCGCGGCCCGGAGGATTGCCCGGGGGCGACGAAGCAAGCTCCCCGTCGGTTACGCCCCATCCACGTTTCGCTAGCGAAGAACCAGCAAGCAATCGCCCCCGCCAAGCTATTTCGTCGGCCGCCATCACTGCAACGCTCATCGCTGCCGGTTTGGAGGGACGCGTCGCGACTGCGATGACCAACTGCCGCCGTCAGCGACAACCGCTCAGCCTCATGCTCGCGCAGCTCGATCACTTCGACAATTGGATCCTGACGCAAGGCGTAGAGGGGACGAAGTCACTAATCGCTCGCTTGGAAGCCGTGCTCGGCCGCGCGGTCGAAGGTGTGAGCGTTCCCGAACACTTAGGCGATGGCCTGTTCGCGATGGTGGCCGAGGATTGCGATCGCCCGGAAGCGGTCGCCGCGGCCCGCGAAATCCAGCGACACGTCAGCCGCTGGTCGCAGCCCAAGGCGGAAGCGGCGGGCGAGCCGCTGACCTTGAGTCTCGGCCTGGCTTCGCTCTCTGCCGTGCCCAAAAACTTTCCGTCTGGTGAGCTTCTGGAAACAGCCCATCGCTGCCTGGTTGGCGCGCAACTCTCTGGCGGCGACACCGTCAAGAGCATCGACCTGGTCTAAATTCGCAGGCACACTCCTGGGCGCCGGTCGCCACCGGTGCGGACAACCGCCGGAGACTGCCTGCGACTTTCGCATCTGCTATCCTAAAGGCGTGTCCGCCGCTTCCCCTTGCTTGCAGGTGTGTTCCGTTGGTTGCTCACGAAGACGACGATGCGTTGGTGCTGGCCGATCAAGACAGTCACGAGGTGTACATGCTTCGCGCCCTAGCCGAAGCGGCCGCCGCGCGCGAGGAGGATGAAGTCCCTGTCGGCGCGGTGATTGTCCACAAGGCGAAGATTATCGCGTCCGCGCACAATCAGCGGGAGCAGTTGCACGACCCCACCGCGCACGCCGAAATGATCGCCATTACCCAGGCTGCGGAGTCCCTCGGCTCATGGCGGCTGGAGGACTGCGTCCTCTATGTCACGCTCGAACCGTGCCCGATGTGCGCCGGCGCGATCGTGCAAGCGCGCATCCCGATCGTTGTCTACGGCGCGACCGATCCCAAAACAGGCGCGGTGCAATCGCTGTTTCAACTCCTCTCCGACCCCCGCCTCAATCATCGCTGCCAAATTGTCCCCGGCGTGTTGGCCGGCCCGTGCGGACTGATTCTGACGGAGTTCTTTCAGTCGCAACGGCGATTGGGGAAGAAGTAACTCACACTCCATTTCAAGGTGACGTCATGCCAATCGTTTCCAGATCGCTCGTAAAACTCGGGATGACCTCGATGTGCATCGTCCTGGGGCTGGCCTGCCTCGCGGCGATGGGGCCCAGCGCTCGCGGTACACTGGCCGATTATGGAGTTCAAGGGGACGGCGAGACGGATAACACCGCTGCGATTCAAGCGGCCGTGGATGCGAAAACCGGGAGCATTCACTTTACGCCAGGAACGTATCGCATCACCCAGCCGATTGTGGTGGACTTGGACAAAGTCGGCATTACGGTTTTTACCAGCGATGGCACGGCGACCTTGCAGATGGATGGGCCCGGTCCGGCGATTCGCTTTATCGGCACGCACGCCGGCACCGCGGCGCCGGCCTCGGTGAAGCCGGAAATTTGGCAGCGCCAGCGCACGCCGCGCGTCGAAGGCTTGGAGATCGTCGGCGGGCATGCGGAAGCGAGTGGGATCGAAGCTGCTGGCACGATGCAGCTCACGGTGCGCGGGACGGTGATTCGACAATGCTTACACGGTGTGCATTTGATCAAGCGGAATCGGAATGTGCTGATTAGCGATTGCCACATCTATGAGAATCGCGGCTGCGGCGTATTTCTCGACCACGTCAATTTGCATCAAACAAACATCGTCGGTTGCCATATCAGCTACTGCGCTCAAGGAGGCGTCGTCACGCGCGGCGGCGAAGTCCGCAATCTGCATATCGGCACGTGCGATATCGAAAGTTGCCAAAGCCCGGATACCGAGTCAACGGCGAACGTACTCATCGATTGCACCGGCGGTTCCACGGCCGAAGTCGCCATCACCGGTTGCACCATTCAGCACAACAGCCAGTCACCAGATTCCGCGAACATTCGCATTCTCGGCGGCGGCGCTGCGATTCGCGCTGAGCACGGCCAGGCCCAATGGGGGCATGTGACGATCGGCGACAACGTCCTCTCCGACGTTCGCGTGAACGTCGATCTCGTCAACTGTCGCGGCGTCACGCTCACGAACAACACCTTCTGGATGGGCTACGACGATAACCTGCGAATGACCAACTGCCAGCAAGTGATCGTAGGCCCGAATCTCTTCGAGCGCAACCCCGCCTACGACTATAGCGATAGCAAAACCACGAAGAATGGGATTCGGGTCAAGGACTGTCGCGATCTCACGCTCACCGGCTTGCATGTGCAAGACGCCCACGGCGAGCAAGCCGCGATGGTTCTGGAGAACTGCCAGCGCGTGCATCTCTACGGTTGTACGATCCTCGACGCTCCCGACGTCGGCTTGCTCGTCAAAGATTGCAGGCACACGCGCATCCGTGACGTGCTGGTGATGCGCGGCGAGCAAACGCCAGAGGACGGCGTGCAAGTGACCGGCGGCGAAGCAGTCAGCGCGCAGTGAAACACGCACCCCCTAATTCGCACGCATAAGCCTGCGTCAAGGGGCGTGGCGTTTGGCCTTGATGAGCGCGGCGGCATAGGCCAAAAGATCTTCATGCGCCCGAGTGTGTTCGAGAACTTTCGTGTAATGGCCAGAGAATTCCGCGAGTTCCAATAGCGACGGACAAATGCCGACGCGCTGCACGTCGCCTGGAAGCAGTTTGATGGACGCGGCGATGGCGTCGTCGTAACGTTCCAGCCGCGTCAGCAGTTCCACGTAATACTCGGCCGGCAAACTGCCGCACTCCTGCGGATCACAGGTTTCCGCCTTGTCGCGGAAATATTCGAGTGCCGCGGCGACATTTTCGCCGAGCTGGGCCTGGAACCAGAACGCGGCGGCCACATACTGTTCCACGAACGGTTCGTCGCCAGGATACTGATACTGCTTCGAGAGTTGCCGGCCGTAATGGGTCAAATCAAGCGCCAATCGCAAATCCTCCGCCGAGTCGAGCAACCGCGCGGCGCGCACCGTGGAGGCGAGATGCGTCGTGTCGATGTGATACGCGTTCTCCAAAAACAGCCAATCGCGCTCGGACACAAGCCCCTCGAGCGTCGTCTCGGTCGGGTGCCCCGTCTCTTGTCGGGCGATATCAGCCTGTACGTTCGCGACCAGATCCTCGTGCAGCTTGCGCACCAAGAGCCGCGCCGCGGCCTGTTGCGCCGACTTGTCGTATCGCACAACTTCGGCATCGAATGTCGTAATCGCGTTGCAAGTTCCGTAGCGTTCGAGCAACAGCCCAAAGCCCCGCGCGGGGTCGACGCCTTCACGCAGCAAGACTTCAATCAGATCGTCGGCGTTATCGTCATCGACTGCGATTGCGCTCAGCAGCTTCTCCGCTTCCGCCTTGTCGCCGACGGGGCGTAGGTAGATCCACCCCTCGCGCAGCTTGCCTTCGCGTAACAGCAGCGTGCCGACTTCACGACAAGCTTCGATCAGCCCGTCTTCGAGTTGATTGCGTTGGGCCGGCGCGAGTTGGTCGCCGGAGTCGCTGTAGAGCATCGGGAGCCCGAGTTTGCGGCGGACGCGGATCTTCAGCGCCTCGAACAGTTCGTGGTAACTTTTCTTAGCGCGCAGCTCAGCGACGAGGCGATCCAGCGTGGCGTCCACGCCGTCGCGGCTGGCGATCGTCTGCAATTCGTCGTAAATACTCGGCATCGGCGGCCCTGCCGTGGTGGGAGAATCGGTTGCGGTGAAGTGAGGAATCCTCCTTTATACACTATTGCCGCGCTTTTTTGCGGAGTCGCCGGCACACTGGCGCGCGGCGTCCGCCACTGACCGTAAGTGGTGCGTCGACTGGCCATTCTTGCGGCTAGCAGTCGGCGTCTGCCAGGTACCTAAAGTGGCGGAAACGAAGTGGCCCACTGTCCGGCGGCGCGCGCCCTTAGTAGCATTAACCCCATGAAAGAAAACACAGGAAATTCGCCCAATTTTAACGGCCTGCGCGTGGCCGCATTCGAGAGCCGCATGACCGGCGAGTTGGCCAATCTCATCGCCCGCGCCGGGGGCATGCCGCTGGTCAGTCCCAGTTTGCGCGAAGTGCCCCTGGACAATAACCCCGCGGCCATCGACTTCGCCCATCGCCTGGTCACCGGGGACGTGGACGTGGTGATCTTTCTCACCGGCGTCGGCTTTCGGCAACTGTTGCAAACGGTCGAGCGGCAGCTTGACCGCCAGCGGTTCTTGGACGCGCTCGCGGACGTTGTGACGATCTGCCGCGGCCCCAAAGCGGCGGCCGCCATGAAGGAAGTCGGCCTGACGCCGACCCATCGCGTCCCCGAGCCCAACACCTGGCGCGAGCTGTTGGCCACGATTGACGCTGGAATCCCCATCGTCAACCAAACGCTGGCTCTGCAAGAATACGGCCAGAGTAACGCGAGCCTGCTCGCCGGATTGGAAGCCCGCGGGGCGCGCGTTCTCAGCATTCCGGTGTACAAGTGGGAACTGCCGGAAGATACCGGTCCGCTCGCCGAGAACGTGCGGCAAATCGCCGCCGGCGACGTGGATGTCGTGCTGTTCACCTCGGCTCATCAGGTCGTGAATCTGCTGCACATTGCGGAGCAGCTCGGACTCGTCGCCGACGTGCACGGCGCTCTGCATCGCACGGTGGTCGCGTCGGTCGGCCCCACGACAAGCGAGATGCTGCACGCTTACGAAATCGCCGTCGATCTCGAGCCTGAGCATCCCAAGATGGGGCCGCTCGTGCAAGCTGCGGCGCAGCGCGCGCCGGAATTACTCCTGCGCAAACGACGCGTCAGTCTCGCGCTCGCCCAGGCCAGAAATATGCCTCCACAAGACACCACGGCCCCCTGGTATGACAGTCCGTTTCTGAAAGCCTGTCGGCGCGAACCGGCCCCACACACACCCATTTGGCTGATGCGCCAAGCCGGGCGTTACATGCAGGAGTATCGCGAGGTTCGCCGCGACTTTAACTTTTTGGAGTTGTGCAAACGGCCGGATGTGTGCGCGGAGATCATGATCACCGCGGTGAACAAGCTCAAGGTCGACGCGGCGATCATTTTCTCCGACCTGCTCCCCATTCTCGAGCCCATGGGGCTGGAACTGGAGTTCGGTCCCGGCGAGGGGCCGATGATTCATAATCCCGTGCGAGAAGCGGCGGATATTGAGCGCGTGCTGGAACTGGAGAGCGCCGATCAGCTCGATTTCGTGATGGAAACCGTACGGCAAACGCGGCGCGACCTCGATCCCAAGTTGCCGCTCATCGGCTTCGCCGGCGCGCCGTTCACCTTGGCCAGTTATGCGATTGAAGGGGGTTCCAGTCGTAATTACTTGCACACCAAAACGCTCATGTATCGTGACCCTGGCGCGTGGCAAGCGCTGATGGATCGATTCGTTCGCGCGATTACGCTCTACCTTAACGCGCAGATTTCCGCCGGCGCGCAGTGCGTGCAACTGTTCGACTCCTGGGTCGGCTGCTTGGGGCCCGACGATTATCGGCGGTATGTGCTCCCCTCGATGCAGCAGATCATCGCGGGGCTCGCGCCCGATGTACCGGTCATCAACTTCGCCACCGGCAACCCCGCGCTATTGCCGCTCTTGGCCGCAGGCTTTGGCGACCGTAAGTTCGGCGCGGTGGTTGGCGTCGATTGGCGCGTGCGGCTCGATCAAGCCTGGAAAACCGTTGGCCACGACAAGGCCGTGCAGGGCAACCTGGAACCGCTCGTCTTGCTGGCCGATCAAGCCACCATTCGCCGCCGCGCCAGTGAAGTGCTGGAACAAGCCGGCGGCCGCGCGGGACACATCTTCAACCTGGGGCACGGCGTCGTGCAACAAACGCCGGTCGAGAACGCCATCGCGCTCATCGAGATGGTGCATGAAATGAGCGCGCGTTAAAGTCGCCTGTTATGCAAGCTTCACTACACGTCGCCGTGATTCAAATGAACGCCCGCCTGGATGTCGCGGCGAATCTGGCGACTGCGGAACGCCTGGTGCGTGAAGCGGCGGAAGCTGGCGCGCAGTGGGTGCTATTGCCGGAACTCTTCAATTGCTATGGCCCGCTCGAGGAAGTCGTCCAGCAGGCCGAACCGATTCCCGGCCCCACCAGTCAGCGCTTGGCGGGACTTGCTCGGGAGCTACAGATTTATCTCTGTGCGGGGAGCATCTGCGAACAGTCTGCCACGCCGGGTAAAGGTTATAACACCAGCTTGCTCTTGGCTCCCAGCGGTGACACTGTTGGCTGCTATCGCAAGCTGCACCTGTTTGATGTCGAGATTCCTGGACAATTTCGCGTCACCGAATCGCAAGCGATGCTCCCCGGCGACAAGGTCGTCTTGACCGCCTTGCCGCTGGGCCGCGTCGGTCAAGCGATTTGCTACGACTTGCGCTTTCCCGAACTATTCCGGGCGTTGGTCGATCAGCGCCTGGAAATCCTGGCGATTCCCTCCGCGTTCACCGCGTCGACCGGCAGAGACCATTGGGAAGTGCTGCTGCGCGCGCGGGCGATTGAGAGTCAATGCTATGTACTGGCGCCGAATCAGTTCGGCGCGCATGGCGCGGGACTCGCCAGCTATGGCGGGTCGCTGATCATCGACCCCTGGGGCAAAGTGCTCGCCCGTGCGGCGCTTGATAAGGCGGAGATTCTCCATGCGGAATTGCACGACGACGTCCTGATGCAAGTTCGCCGCCGCTTGCCTGCGCTCGCGCATCGCCGCCTGTGATGATCCGCGCGCTGGTCGATGTGTGTTGGCGAGCGAGGGCGTAAGAAAACGGCGATCGTGATGCACAACAGTCTTCGCACGCACTTGTCAAGCGCGTGCGACGGAAAAACTTGAGAACGCAACTTGTTTCAAAAAAGTATGGCGCGCCTTGCTTGACATTTCGTCCACGCTCGGCAAAATACGACATCGGTTAACGGAAACGTCTGCGAACATGCATTGCAAATTTGCAGTCTCCTTCCAGAAAGTCCTGTCTTGGTTTCAGATGGTCGCACGGGATTTGTCCCAGCGATGTATCGACATAGTGTCCAATGGCTTCAGTCCTTCATGGGCACCGCGACCGCGGGGCGATATGTACTTGTCGCCGCGTGAACTGCACTCGTAACAAGGCTCGTTCAGGTTTGCACTTGCCGGTTGCATGGCGTACAAGATGCGCGTGATGCGACGTGTTGGCAAAACAGTTTAGCGATATGCGTTGGGGGGCGCGACCGTAGGGAGCGACCGCTGGCGGCTTCGGCCGTGGTTAGGATGTCCCCCCCACTTTTATCCATTGTTTAGTTGCAGGCGATTTGCGATTCCTTCCTCATGCTCACCAGCGACGCGCTCGTCACGCGGCGCGTGATGTCTACCGCTGGCGACTCTGGCGGCGTATACTCCGATATGCCGCGATGTTTGATTAGTTTGGGCGCGAACTTGGGCGATGCACAGCAGACGCTGGCGACCGTTCTTTCGCAACTTTCCGCTTGCGAGCAGTTTCACGAAGTGCGCTGCAGCGCCTTGCATGTGACGGCGCCGATCGGCGGCCCCGCGGATCAGCCGGAGTTTTGCAACGCCGCTGCTAGTTTCCAGACGGACCTCGCCCCGCTGGCGGTGCTGAAAATCCTTCGCGCCTGGGAGCAGTCGTTCGGTCGCGAGCGCCGCGAGCGCTGGGGTCCGCGCACGCTCGACCTGGACTTATTGCTCTACGACGAGCAAAAACTTTCCACGGAAAATTTAATTGTTCCCCATCCGCGGATGGCCTTTCGTCGCTTCGTGCTCGCGCCGGCCGTGGAAGTGGCAGGCCAGATGCGTGAGCCGCACAGTGGACTGACCGTGCAGCAATTGTGGGAAAACCTAAACACGCCGCCCCCTTATGTGGCTCTGGCGGGGGCTTGCTGGATCGCCAAGCAATATATTGCCGGCGCCGTGGTCGCCGACTTGAATCAGCGCAATGTGCCGGCGAGCGTTTCGCAAACTCGCGGCGTAACCGTCTTGGGCGCCGCGGAAGTGGACGATCTCGAGCATCCGTTCGTAGAGCACTTTGTAGAGTTGGCGCCACGCCTGGGCGATGACATGCGCACGTTGTTAGCGACGCCCCAGCGTTCGCTGATAAGCAGTTTCTGGCCCGGCGAAGTGACGCTCGGCGCAGAACTGTGGTTTCGCGGAGCCGCGCAAGCAGCAGCGCTCGCGGCCTGCCGCACAGCGTTTGACGGACTTCCCCAGCCGCGACTTCTCGTATACTTAGAGACAGGGGACGACCTGTTGATCTTCCCACCCGGCGCAGCCCGTCCAGACGCCGAGGCCCACGCCCGACGTTTGCGATTCCAACGCGACGCTTTGGACCAACTTCTCGCGCGGCCGCACGGCGTGCCGGTGCTGCGACTGGCAGCCGACCGTCCTGAAGCCGCTATCGAGGAACTCACCGCGGCCGTCCTGGCCATGCAACCAACTTCCGCATGACAACCACCCCTTCGCTTATCGATCGCCCGGAGGCGATGTTTCAACTGGTACGAGCCCGGCAGCAACGGGGGGCGCGCGTCGGCGTGATTCCGACCATGGGGGCATTGCACGAAGGGCATTTGAGCCTGGTGGAAGCCTCGAATCGCGCGTGCGACGTAACGATTGTCACCATCTTCGTGAATCCGGCGCAGTTCGGTCCGCAGGAAGATTTTCAAAAATATCCCCGCACGCTCGAGAGCGACTTGGAAGCGCTCGCTAAGTTCAAGGTCGATGCGGTCTTTACGCCGCGCAATGAAGATATGTACCCGCCGGGCTACTCGACGTATGTCGATCCGCCGCGCGTCGCGCAGCCTTGGGAAGGCGAGCATCGGCCGGGGCATTTTCGCGGCGTGGCGACGGTCGTGCTCAAGCTATTTCAACTGTGCCCCGCCGATGTGGCTTTTTTCGGGGCCAAGGATTATCAGCAAACTTTGGTCGTGCGGCGGATGGTGGAAGACTTGACTGTCCCCTCGCGGATTGAGATTATCCCTACGCTGCGCGAAGCGGATGGGCTGGCGATGAGCTCGCGCAATCGCTATCTCACGCCGCCGCAACGTAAGCAAGCCCTCACGCTCTCGCGGTCGCTGGAGTTAGCGGCCCAGATGGTCGCAGGCGGAGAACGCGCGAGCCACCGGATTCTCGCCGCGATGCACGCGGAATTCGCCGCCGCCGGAATTACGGACATCGACTATGTGGCGATCGCCGATCCAGACACGCTCGCGGCGATCGACGAGATTCGTTCGCCGGTGGTCGCACTGATCGCCGCGCGGGTGGGCGAGACCCGGCTAATCGATAATCGGCTGTTGACACCCTAACTTCACGGCGGACTTCACGCGCATGTTCCAAACGCTGTTTCATATTCCACACGCCGATCCTTGGCTGGGCGTTCCCGTCTTTGGGCTGGGCTGGGCGCTGGCCGTGTGGGGCGTGATTTGCGCAATTTGGATCGCACTCTTAGCGCGCAAGCCTGCAGGCAAGCAAGAACTGTGGCAATCGTTGCCGCTGATGATCATTGTGGCGATTGCACTGGCGGTGATCTTGCCGCAGATCGAGGAAGTCCACAACGGCGTGCCGCTCGGCGTGCCGATTCGCGGTTATGGCACGATGCTACTGATCGCCATCATCACCGGCGTGGGACTAGCCGGCTATCGCGCACAGCGCATGGGGCTCGACCCCGAAATCATTTTCAGTCTCGCGTTCGCCATGTGTTTAACCGGCGTCATCGGCGCGCGCGCGTTCTACGTGATTCAAAAGTGGGACGAGTTTGCGGAACCGGACATCTCGAACACCGTCTTCAAAATCCTGAACTTCACGCAGGGAGGACTCGTGGTGTTCGGCTCGGCGATTGGCGCCCTGGCCGCGCTGGTCGTCTTCTGCCGGATGCGCAAATTGCCAATCTTAGCGATCGCGGACCTCGTGGCCCCCAGCATGATGATTGGCCTGGCGATCGGCCGCATCGGCTGCTTGATGAACGGTTGCTGTTATGGCGGCTACTGCGAGGTTCCTCAGCTCGCGCTCACGTTTCCGCCGGAAGCGCCGGTCTATATCGATCAACTCGTGCATGGCGAACTATTCGGCGCGCGCCTCGTCGTCAAGCCTGGCGATGCGCAGACGAAGTCTGGCGACAAGTCGCATATCGAAGTCGCCTGGGTCGAGCCGGGGAGTGCGGCGGAACAAACAGGCCTCACCGTGGGCACGGTCGTCCAGATGATCAACGGCTATCAGGTCGAGAACCTGCAAGACCTGGCGCTGGTCGGCACCGAGTTGCCGCGGCACTTCGCCGAAAACCAACGCAAGGGGCGCGAGACGCATATCACGCTCACCACGCCTGAGCTGAAGAGTTTTACTTGGGAATTGAGTTCCATTCCCCCGCGCAGCCTGCCGGTGCACCCGACGCAAATCTACAGCGCGGTGGATGCATTGTTGCTGTTCCTCGTGCTCTGGTTCTACTATCCGTTTCGCCGGCATGATGGCGAAGTGGTGGCGCTGATGCTGGGACTCCACGCAATCTCGCGGTTTGTGCTGGAAATGATTCGCACCGATGAAGGGGGCGCGCTGGGAACGCCGCTGACGATTTCGCAACTCGTCGGCGTGCTTTTTCTTGTAGCCGCTTTGGGGCTGTTCGCCTACATCGAACGCGGCCCGCGACGCTCCGCGCTACCCCTCACGCCGGCCGCGTAGAAAAGCAGTCGCCGGCGAACATTCTCGCTCATCCAAGGCTAAGAATGCAACGGAATGGCTGCCCGAGGCCTTCATCTGCCTCGTTTAGACCGATACCGTCACGTCGTCGCGTCTTACTTATAATCCGCGTCGCCCAGGATATAGCTGGACCAGCTTGAGTCACTGAACTGCACTTTGACTTCGTCATGCCGGGGCGTCATGAGTTGCACGTATACCTTGTAGTCGATGTCTTGACGGAGCCACATGGTATGCCCATCCGCGAACGCCACGTTCACGCCGCCGGGGTGATAGCTGGAGGGCCGCGCGGTGTCCTTGGTAATCGCCGCGGTGCTGTACTTGTTGCCATTGATCTTGTGATCGTCCGATGTGGCTTTATGCCAGACGAAGACCGTCGCCACCTTATCGCTCGCGACGGCGGCGCCGGTTCCTTGTGAAACGGCGTTCCAGAGCGTTGACTGGATGTTCTCGGTCAACAGCAATGTTGAACTCGCGCCGTCCTTGATTTGGGCCATGGAAATCTTCGGGCCATTAATCGGCTTGGCGCCGTTCATGCCTTGGAAATAGTTGTGCATGATGCCGTTGGCGATCGTTTCCCGATCGGGGCTAGTCGCATTGTTGTCAAACGCTTGATAGCCTGCGTTGCCAACATAGGAATTGAACGCCGCATTGTTGCTATCCGGCGGATCGCTCGGGCAGACGAACAGATCGACATAACCTGAGGCGGCCGTTCCACCGAGCCACTGATTGTAAATATCTTCGCGCTCCAGACCCGGCAGCGCCTCGACTTGCCACGAACCGCGGAAGTTCCCGATGCGGTTGGTGTAACCGGGGAACCGCTCTTTCTTCGATTCGAAATTGATGAGCGAGAGCGCAATATTACGCTGATTGTTGAGGCACTGTTTGTTGCGCGCGGCTTCCACCGCATAATTCACCGCAGGCAGCAGCAAGGCCATGAGAATGCCGATGATGGTAATTACCACCAGCAATTCCACGAGGGTGAAACCTTTAACTCGACGAATGGACATAGCCCTGTTCCTTACATGGGTGCGAGAACCGCCTGGCGCGAGCCCGATAAGCAAACCTCATTTTGGCCGATTTTTGGGGAGACGTCCAGCGCGGCGTGAGGGAGTTTTCGCGAAAACAGCTCCCGTGGGCCGGACTGGGGATTTGGCTGCCGGATTTGGCGGTGACGCAGCGGCCACTGCCTATCCCCCTCCCTGCCAGGCGGTTACAATCGTTGCTCCGCTGCTCGTTGCCATGCTTTGCGCGGGCAAAGCGGCGACATGTTCCCCATCTTTGGGCGGATTCCATCCATGCCCGACCCGCTGCAACCTGTCTCCTGTGGTGCCCCGGAGAGTCCCGTCGGACAGCTCCTGGCGAGGGAGACGTCGCGCGCCGCCGGGCAAACTTCCTGGCGAATCGGGGTCGCATCCAGTGTGGTGCTCCACGCCAGCGTCATCGCCAGCGTCGTGGCGGGGCAGTGGTGGCTAGCGGGTTGGTGGGAGTTGATCGTCCCCCCCCAGCAAACAAACGCCATCGCGGCCGCTGAGTCCCGTCTGCTCGAAGTCGCCGCCTACGCGCCTCCCGCACCTGCAACCGATGCGGTGCTGATCGCCGCCTCGCCAGAAATTCTCGAACCAGCGCCGGTCGAGCCGGTCCAGCCGCGCGCCATTGAACTGTCCCCCCAAGGCGATTTGGCCGTCAGCCCCAGCGTGCTGTCTGGCGAAGACCTGGCAATGTCGCCGGCGCCGCCGCGTATTTCCGCCGCTGCTGCTCCCGCGCGCCACGCGCCGGACACACCCGAACGCGCGACCGACTCGCCGCCGCCCCTGCCGCGCCAAGTCACCACGCAGACGGCCGAACTATCATCCCAGGCGAGTGCTCCCTCCGAGGCTCAGCAGGGGGTGGAGAGTTCTGAGCCTCCCCGCGCTGTGTTTAGCCCAGCGCCGCTGTATCCGCCGGCGCTGTTGGCGGCGCGGGTCGAAGGATTGGTGAAGTTGCGCGTGGAAGTGGACGCCCAAGGAAAAGTCACCTCCACGCGGGTCGTCGTTTCTTCCGGGCGACCGGAGTTCGATTCCGCCGCACAGACGGCGGTCCTCCGCTGGCGATTCACACCGGCCGAAATGCAGCCCGCCGCCCCGCGCGCGATGCTCGTCCCCGTGCGGTTCGGAATCGTCGTCGAGTAGCGTTCACACGCCACGAGGGCAAGGTTGAAGCGCGAGACTCTCTTTTCTCCATGTCTCCGTCACTCCGTGGTGGGTTCCCCTTGCGCCGGCGCGCCATCGCTGTGCAACCAGTTTGGCAAGCGCTGCACGCGCCCTTGGCGATTAACGCACGCGACCACCGTGCGTCCCTCGCAGAGCAGATCTTCACCGCGCGTCACGCGGTAATCGTGTACGATCCGCGCTCCCTTCGCGCTCACGGTCGTCACGCAGATGCAGAGCAAATCGTCAAACTCCGCCGGTAAGAAATACCGCAGTTTCGCTTCCGCGAGCACGAGCATGATGCCGGCCGCTTCAAGCTCCTTGTAACTGAACCCCGCCGCCCGCAACATCTCCACCCGCGCTTGCTCGAAGTAGGTGAGATAGTTGGCGTGATGCACGCGGGCCTGGCCGTCGGTTTCCTGATAACGGACGCGGAGTTCGAGGATGTAGTGGGTATGCATGCGTCTGATTGTGTGGAGAATTGAGCAGCAGGGCAAGCGCCAGACGGTTTTCTCCCACCCGCCTCCTCTCCCTGATCGCTCTATCGTTATAATACATCGTCCGTCCCATTCCCTTGCGCCACCACACCCATGCCTGCCAATCTTACGCCGCAGTATCACAAAGCTGAACAAGCGTATCGCCGGGCGAGTTCGCCGGACGAAGAACTCGAATGCTTGCAGGAGATGTTCCGCGAGCTGCCCAAGCATAAGGGAACCGACAAGCTACAGGCGGATTTGAAGCAGAAGATCAGCGAGGCTCGCAAGCTCGTTGAGAAGCATTCGGCGACGGCGAAGAAGGCAGCGCAACCGAAGATTCCGCATCAAGGCGCGGGGCGCGTCGTTATCATTGGCGGGCCTAACGCCGGCAAGAGCTCGCTGCTAAAAGCGCTGACCCGCGCGACGCCGGAAGTGGCCCCGTTTCCGTTCACCACCCGCGAGCCGCAGCCTGGCATGATGCCGTGGGAAGATGTGATGGTGCAGCTCATCGACACGCCCCCCATCACCGCCGACTTGTTCGACGCCTACACGCTGAGCCTGATGCGCGGGGCCGATCTGATCGTGTTGATGGCGAACCTCGCCGAAGACCACGGGATCGATGACTTGCAAGCGGTGCTGGATCGTATCGCCGAAACCAAGACGCGGCTTGGTGCGGAAACGTATCTCGACGAAGACGACGTCGGTGTGTCGTACACCAAGACGCTGTTCGTTCCCAACAAGATGGACGTCGACGACGCGCGGGATCGGCTCGCCATGCTGCACGAGTTCTGCGACCTCCACTTCGAGGAGCATCCGATCGCCGCCGAAGCCGGCGTCGGCGTGGAGGACTTACGCAACACGCTCTACCAGGCGCTCGACGTCGTCCGCGTGTATACGAAGTCGCCGACGAAGAAAGAGCCGGACTACGATAAGCCCTACACCGTCCACCGCGGCGGCACGCTGCTCGACGTGGCCGAGAAAGTCCATCGCGACTTCGCCGAAAATCTAAAATATGCCCGCGTCTGGGGCACGCACATTCATCCCGGCTCGCAGGTGAAAGGGGATTATGTGTTGCACGATAAGGATGTCGTGGAATTGCATGTGTAAAGCAGCAGGCAGGCGCCCATGACCAATACTGAAATTGCCAGCGCGTTCGACGAAATCGGCGATATTCTTGAGTTTCAAGGCGCGAATAACTTTCGCGTGCGGGCGTATCGGAATGCCGCGAGGCTGATTCGTGACTTGACCGAACCGCTAACCGCGATCATCGAAGATCCGGCTCGCGCGCTCACCGACCTGGACGGCATCGGCGACGACCTGGCGAAAAAGATTGTTACGCTGGTCGAGACGAAAAGGCTGCCGCAACTTGAAAAGCTCCGCCAGGAAGTTCCCGAGAGCGTGCTGGCGATTCTCAAAATCCCTGGCCTGGGTCCGAAGAAAGCAGCCGTATTGACCAAAGAGCTCAACATCACGTCGCTCGACGAACTCAAGGCGGCGTGCGAAGCGGGCCAGGTGCGAGAACTCAAAGGCTTTGGGGCGAAGACCGAGCAGATGATCCTCGACGGCATGGATCTCGCGGCCACCGCTGATGCCCGCATGTACTGGGCCGAGGCTGACGAAATCGCGCAGGCACTGAAGGAGTATTTGCAAGCGTGCCCCGCCGTCAAGCAACTTGAACTTGCCGGCAGTTACCGGCGCCGCAAGGACACGATTGGCGACTTGGATGTGCTTGTCGATTCCGCCGACGCGCGCGTCGTGATGGATCATTTCGCGCAGTTCCCGGAACTGCAAGACGTGATCGCTCGCGGCGAAACCAAGATGTCGATCCGCACGCGGACCGGGTTGCAAATCGATCTTCGCGTGGTGCCGAAAGAATCGTTCGGCGCGGCGCTACAGTATTTCACCGGCTCGAAGCAGCACAACGTCATCCTTCGCGGCATGGCGAGGCAACGAGGACTCAAACTCAACGAGTATGGCGTCTTTCGCAGCGAAGACGACGGCACGGACAAG
>CAUJKE010000014.1 GCA_963205385.1 Planctomycetota bacterium
GAGATGCCGAAGTGCAACGTGCTCGCAAATCCGCCGCCAGAACGAAATTCGCGCTATGAGCGCCTGACCCGCGCGGAGCGCCGCGCGCGGTGGAAACGGAAGCGCGCGATTGACCAAGAACGAACGAAATCGCGGACGAAATCGCGAGCCCAGGAGATCAAAGAGAAGCGGGATAAGTTGATGGTGCAGGTTTAGCGCGTGGGTTGTCGAACACTGCGATATTGCCGGCGGGGGGACGGGGGGACGGAACAAGTTCCGGGCTACTTGGTGGGCTGCCGCAGTTGCTGTAATCGTCTATTATCAACGCGAGCCCCAACTACACTTCCGCGCTGGCAAACCAGTAGCACGCCATGGGTGAGATTCTTCCGCATCGTCCCGTGCTCCGCATCGTCGCGGCGTTTAGTCGGTATGACGAAGCGCTGGCGTGGGGGCGTGCGCGGTGTGAACAGGCCTTCGGCCCGATCGCGCTGGAGAGCGAGCGGTTCGAGCATCACGAGACGCAGTACTATACGGCGTCGATGGGCGAAGGGCTGCGGAAGACATTTTGGGCGTTTGAGTCGCTCGTCGATCCGGCGGAACTCGTCGCGGCCAAAATCGCGACGAATGCCTGGGAAGCGGAATTTGCTGCGGAGGCGAACAAGCCGGAGGCTCGGCCGCTGAACCTTGACCCCGGTTACATCACGGAAGCGAAGCTGGTGCTGGCTTCGACCAAGGATCGCGATCATCGGTTGTATCTGGAGCGGGGGATTTTTGCCGAGAATACGCTCTTTTTTCGGGGCGGAACGTGGCAGTTGCGGCCTTGGACCTATCCCGACTACCAGCGGGCCGATTATCATCTCTTCTTCACGCGCTGCCGCGACTATCTTCGCCAGCGCTACCGCGCTCTCTGACGCCCGTCCCTTGGGGGCGAGACAAGCTCTTCGGATATGCCAGCCGCGACGCTCCTCCCCTTTCTCGTTGCGACCCTCGTCCCCAGCGCTGCGATTGCGCTCGCGGCGTGCTACGGGTTGCGCCGCTGGGCACCGCAGTGGGGACTCGTCGATCAACCGAGTGCCCGCAAGGTGCATGTCCAGGCGACGCCGCTAGGGGGAGGGCTGGCGATTTGGCTGGGTGTGATTTCGCCGTTTGCAATTGGAACGCTCGTACTCGCGCTCGTCCAGTTCGGCGTGCTTGACGCCTCCCACTTCCCCCCGTTCGCCAGCGAACACTTTGAAGGCTTGTGGCAACAACTGCCGCGACTGTGGGTGCTGCTCAGCGCGGGGACGGTGCTGATGATCCTGGGCTTGATCGACGACCGCTACGGGCTTGATTGGAAGATTCGGCTCGGCGTGCAAGCGGCCGTGGCTCTTTTCTGCGTCACGACGCAAGGCTGGCAACTCACCGTGTTCATTGCGCTTCCCGCTGTCACGGTGGCGCTCTCCGTGTTGTGGATTGTCGCGCTGGTGAACTCGTTCAACATGCTCGACAATATGGACGGCCTCAGCGGCGGCGTGGCGGCGATTGCCTCGAGCATGCTCGCGGCCGTGCTGCTGCTCGCGCCGGACCCGGCCACTCGTCGCCCGCAACTGTTTGTCGCGGGGCTGTTGCTCGTGCTGGTGGGGGCGATTGTCGGCTTTCTGTTTCACAACCGCCCGCCGGCTAAGATTTTCATGGGGGACGCGGGGAGTTATTTTGTCGGCTTTGTAATCGCGGTGGCGACGCTCCTGGCCACGTATACTAGCTATCACAGCGACACGCGGCACGCGGTGCTCGCCCCGGTCTGCGTGCTGGCCGTGCCGCTGTACGATATGCTTACGGTGATCTGGATTCGGCTCCGCGCGGGACGAAGTCCGTTTCAGGCCGATAAGTGTCACTTTTCGCATCGACTCGTCGAACTCGGTTTCAGCAAACCTCAGGCGGTGCTCACCATTTACCTCACCACGGCCACGTGTGGCTTGGGGGCGCTGTTGTTGCACCGGGTCGATAGGGTGGGAGCGGTGATTATCGTGCTGATGATCGTCTGCATCCTGGCGCTCATCGCGCTATTGGAAAGCACGGCCCGCCGCACGCTGCAAGAGAAATAATCGTATGACTCGTCGCGCCCCCCGCGCTAAATCAACGCCTGCGCCGCCGGAGGCGAAGGCGCGCGCCGCACCGCTCGAACAGTTGCCGGCGACGTTCTGCGCCGCGCTCGCGAGCCTGGCGATTTTGGCGACGCTCGTTCCGTTCGATACGGCGGCGGCGCAGTGGAACAATGTCGCAGCCATCATGGTTTGGATCTTGCTCCTCGGCGGCTGGCTGCTGGCCGGGGCAGCGCGGGGAAAACTGACGTTGCGGCTCGATCTTCCCACGCTCGCAGCGCTGGTGCTGCTCGCGCTGCCGGCGCTCAGCGGAATCGTGCTCATCGTCTCCGGTTCAGGCGATGCGCGCCTGGCGATGAACCTGGCCTGGCAATGGCTCGCATTTGGCATGTTGGTGTTCGCGGCGCGCCAGTGGATGCAAACGCCGGGCGATGCGCGTGCGCTCGCGGCGGTGTTCATCTCCGTGGCGGCGGGGCTCTCCGTCTATGCGGTGGCGGAGTATCTGATTTTCAAGCCTGAGTTGCGGGCCGAGTACGTCGCCTATCCGCAGCGCGTACTTAACGATGCTGGCGTCCGTGCAGGTACGACGAACCACAAGCATTTCGAGGATCGCCTGGCCAGCACCGAACCGACCGCGACTTTCTCGCTCACCAATTCGCTCGCCGGTGTGCTCGCGCCGGCCCTCGTGCTTGTCGCAGGTTTACTCGTCGCGGCGGTGGCCCGAGGCGGCTTTCGCGACCGCGCGCTGCGCTACCTCGTGCCGCTCGTGCTGATCGCCGTCGTGCTCGTGCTGACCAAGAGCCGCACCGCGATGCTGGCGACGCTTGGTGGGATCGTGCTGGTTTGCATTTACGGAACGCGCCTGGGCAAGCGCGTCGATGGGCGGATTCCGCTGGTGCTTGGCCTAGTCGCGGTGCTCGCGATCATCGGCGGGGCCGTGAGCGGGGCGCTCGATGTGGAAGTTCTTAGCGAAGCCCCCAAGTCGGTCCTCTATCGGTTTCAATACTGGCAAGCCACGAGCGCGATGATCGCCGACTATCCGCTGCTGGGCGTTGGTCCTGGGAATTTCCAGGATACCTATCAACACTATCAACTCCCCGAGGCGAGCGAGAACGTCGCCGATCCGCACAATTTCATTCTTGAAATCTGGGCGACCGCGGGAACGCTCGCGGCGGTGGCGCTCGCGCTGTTCGTCGCCGCGTTGGTGTGGCATGTGCGCCGCGGCCTGCGCGCGTCAGGCGAAGCGCGCGATGCCGCAACTTCCTCAACGCTCACCGCGCCGCCGCTGGCCTATCTGGCGGCCGGCGTGGCGGGGCTCCTCTTCGGCTATGGTTGCGGGTTTCTCTCCGGTCTGATGCCAGATCTGCGGCTGCTCATTACCGGCGTGCCGGCTGCGGCGCTCGTGTTTTGGTTCTTGGCGCCGTGGATCAAAGCAGGCGAACTTTCGCCGTCCATTGTGATCGCCACGCTCGCCACGGCAGTCGTGAACTTGCTCGCCGCGGGAGGGATCAGCTTTCCCGGCGTCGCGACCTGGCTGTGGCTACTCGTGGCGATGCTCGTACTACTGACGGCCAACGCGGCGAACACGCGCACGGTGGAACTCTCACGCCGCGGCGCTTACGGTCTGCTGGCGTTGGTCGCGCTCTTAGGCGTGCTGTATCATCAAACCGTGTATAGTCCGGTCTTGCGGAGTAATGCCGAGCTGAGCGAAGGGCTCGTGGCGTTCACCAATGGCCAGTTCGAAGCGGCCAGCGAGCGGTACGCGCTCGCGGCCCGGCTCGATCCGCTATCGCCGCAACCGTGGATCAGTCAAGCGGCGGTGCGGCAAGTGCAACTGCTGCGGTCCGAAGGTTCGCCTTCGCTGCGGGAACTTTTTGACGCGGCCTGCGTCCAAGCAATCCGTCGCGACCCCCGTTCCGCACAAATGCGGCAAACGCTGGGCAACTGGCGGCTGGAAATGTATCGGGCGTTCGGCAAGGCGAGTGATTTGGATGCCGCGGTGGAAGATTATCGCGCCGCCGTGGAGCGGTTTCCCAACAACGCCCTGCTCCATGCGCAACTCGCATGGGCCTTGCACGTGGCGGGGCGCGATGCGGAGGCCGCGGAGCAGGCGGAGCGGGCCCTCGCGCTTGACGCCGCCCACGAACATCAAGAACTAAAGCTCGCTGCGCAAAACCTGTTCGATGTGACACCGGCCGCAGGGCTAGCGCAAGTTCCGAGCCCCAAATCGTTAATCGCCGAACCGATCATGCGCGACTTGCGTAGAAGTAGGGATTCAGACGCTGGAACAGAAATCGCGCCGCCCAAGATTGAGGAGAAGTCATGAAAACGCTGTTGGTGATCATCTTCGCGGGGCTACTGGGTTTAGCGATCGGCGTGGGGCAATCGCTATCTGAGTTTTGGGGAGTGCGGGAGAATTTCGCCACGCGCGAGGCCTCGGAGGCGCACTTCGCGACCGATCCCACCCAGTCCGGCACGCCGAAGGCCGTGGTCGTTGGTTCGGCGGATTTCGATTTTGGCGTCGGCGAGCGCAACACGCCGCAACAGCACGAGTTCGAAATTCGCAACGATGGCAACGCGCCGCTGAAGATCGATGTCGCGCACACGACTTGCAAATGCACCGTCGCCGATTTGGCCAAACAAGAGTTGGCCCCCGGCGAATCCACCAAAGTCCGCCTCGAATGGGAAGCCAAAGGCTATCTCGACGAATTCACCCAGTCGGCTGAGTTGCATACTTCCGATCCGGCTCAACCCATTCTGCGGCTGACGATTCATGGCCGCATCATTCAAACGGTTCGCCCTGAGCCTGAAGAGATTCAACTCCCGTCGCTCTCCGTCAATGAAGATGCAACCGCGACCGTGAAACTCTACGGCTTTACGGACCAACCGCTCAAAATCCTGGAGCACACGTTCGATAACCCGGATCAGCGTGACCATTACCGCCTCGACATTGCTCCGCTCGCACCTGAGGATTTGACGAAAGTCGCCGACGCGAAGCAAGGCTATCTTCTGACGCTGCATGTGAAGTCCGGCCTCCCCGTTGGCCCGCTCACCCAAACCCTTCGGCTGAAGACCAACATCCCTACCGCATCGACGATCGAGATTCCGATCCATCTGACGATCTCGAGCGACATCTCCTTCATTCTCGCCACCGGCGGCCGCGGCTTTAATCCCGAAAAGAACCTCCTCGCGCTCGGCAAGTTGCAGTCAGCCAAGGGGGCGAAGGTCAAAATGTACATCTTTGTGAAAGGGCCCTTCCGCGACGAAACCAAAATCGAAGTCGAGTCCGTGGAACCGGAAAACGTGCTGCAAGTGAAGCTCGGCGAGCGCGATACGCTCGGCGACGGGGCGCTTGTCCGCTATCTACTGGAAATTGACATCCCGCCGGGGCAATCCCCGATCAATCGTCAAGGGGGCGAACAGGGCAAGCTAGGGAAGATTGTGTTCCGCACAACGCATCCGGAGGCCAAAGAAGTGCGGCTGTTTGTGCAATTTGCCATTGAATAGGGTGCGGGAAATGTCGTAAGAACGGACGCGACAAACCTCCCTCTCAGGATACATGCCAGCATGAACAATGCCTGTCCGCTGTCATTGCGTTCCATCGCCGGAGTTCTCGGCGTCTGCGCCCTGCTCGTACTGGCTGGGTGTGACCAGACGGTTCCCCCAGAGAGTTTGCACGAAACCATGCGCGAGACAGCGCGCGAGCCGGCAGCGGAACAACTCGCCCAAGCGCCGCGGATCACCTTTACGCAGCGCGACGTCATCGGCAGCGGTCTGGCTCAAGACGCCGCGAAAAACTCCGCTCAAAAAACGACGCCCGCCGCGCAGGCCGCCAAGCCTGAGCATGAACCGCTGTTCGTCGATTGGCCCCCGCCGCAAGTGGCGCTCGTGCTAACCGGCCAGCAGATGGGCTACATCGAACCGTGTGGTTGCACGGGGCTCGCGAATCAAAAAGGAGGCCTGGCGCGGCGACATACGTTTATAAAGCAACTCGCGGCCAAAGGCTGGCCGCTGGTGAGTCTCGATGTCGGCAACCAGGTGCGGCGGTTTGGTCGGCAAGCTGAAATCAAGTTTCAGATGGCCGTCGCAGGATTGAAGCAGATCGGCTACTCCGGCATCACCTTTGGCCCCGACGATTTGCGGCTGTCGATTGGTGAACTCGTCGCGGCCACGGTCGCGGAAGACCCTCAAGACTCGCCCTTTTTATGTGCGAACGTCGCGATCATCGATGAATCGCTCCTTTCAAAGTTTCGCGTTTTCAAGTCAGGCGGCAAAACCATTGGCGTCACCGCGGTGCTGGGAGACGAAGAGCGCAAAGCCATTCGCAGTGACGAAATCATTCACACCCCGGTGGAAGACGCGCTCAAAGCCCTCTGGCCCGCCATGAAGGCTGCGAAGTGCGATGTCTACGTGCTGCTCGCCCACGCTTCGCTGGAAGAGACAACGATTATCGCCCAGAAGTTTCCCGTGTTCGACATTGTCGTGACCGCCGGCGGTGGCGGAGAGCCGACGTTTCAACCTGAGAAGATCCCGCATACGAAAAGCCTCATGGTGCAGGTCGGAACGAAAGGGATGTATGCCGGGGTGATTGGAGTTTACGACGATCCGGCGAAACGTTTCCGTTATCAGCGCGTGCCGCTCGACGATCGCTTCACCGATTCCCAAGACATGCTCGACTTGATGGCCTCGTATCAAGACCAACTCCGCGAAGCAGGCTTGGAAGGGCTCGGTCTCAAGCCGCTGGCGCATCCGAGCGGCCATACGTTTGTTGGTTCCAAAGCGTGCGCCGATTGCCACAGCACTGCATACGCCATTTGGGAAAAGACGCCGCACGCGCACGCGACCGACTCGTTAGTGCATCCCGGCGAGAGGTCCGACATTCCGCGCCATCACGACCCCGAATGCTTGAGTTGCCATGTGACTGGTTGGAATGCACAAAAGTATTTCCCCTACCTCAGCGGCTATGAAGATCTCGAACGCTCGCTCTCCATGCACGGCAGCGGTTGTGAGAATTGCCACGGTCCCGGTTCCGCCCATGTCGCGGTTGAAAGCGGCGACCTGGACGCGACGCCTGCGCAGCGTCAAAAGCTGATGGAAGGGATGCGTCTGCCGCTGGCCGAAGCCGAACGCCGCTGCATGGAATGCCACGATCACGACAACAGCCCCGACTTCCACGTCCGCGGCGCGTTTGAAAAGTATTGGGAAAAAGTGAAGCACGAAGGGAAGGACTAGCTCACGCTTCCTCGATCGCTGCCAGGATTCGCGCGCGGATTTCCTTCAATCGCCCTTCATCCATGATCTTCCGCCCCGCGCTGTCGGTGACGTAAAAAACGTCGAGCACTTGATCGACATAGGTCGCGATCTTGGCCAGATGAACCGAGAGGCCGAGCTCGAAGATGGTCCGCGTGATCGTGTACAGCAGGCCCATGCGGTCATGGGCGAAGATATCCAAAATGGTGTAGCTGGCGGCCGTGTTGTTGTCGATTTGCACGCGCTGCGGCGGCATCAGCTCGCCTGGGACGGGCGTGAGCGGGCGCGATTGCCACAAGCGGCGGAACGTCGGCGGACGCTCACTCCGATCCAGTAGCGCGGACGTAAGCGCGGCGCAGACTTCGTCCAATCGTCCCGGCGGCGGCTCACCGCTGAAGTCGGTATCGGCCACGAAGAACCGATCGAGCACCAGCCCAGCGGCCAAGGGGGCAATCGCAGCGGAGAGAATTTGCGAGCCTTTGCTCGTGAGGGCGCCTGTCAGTTTGTGAAATATGCCTGGCGTGATATCTTCATGCGCGCCGATCGTATACTCAACGGCGCTCCGTTCAGGCACATAGCGTCCAGAAGCGATAACCGCACCGCGCGGCAATTGTCGCAGTTGCTCCAGCCGATCGCGAATCGTCGGTAGAGGATCTTCGCGCAAGCACCAGCCGGGAAGTGCGGCGATCTGCCGCTCCCACCACTTCCGCTCTCCCTCGGCTGGAATGAGATCGCGCAGTCCCTGTCGCAAATGCTCCAGTCGGCCGGCCGCGTCCTTCACCGCCGCTTCGCCTGCGAGATGCCGCAAGGTGTGTTGGTAGAGTTCGGTGAGCAGTTCCGTTTTCCACTGATTGAGTACGCCAGGGCCCACGGCCGCTAAATCGGCTGCGGTGAGCAGATATAGCATTTGCAGCACTTCCGGCGAACCAACTTCAATGGCAAACTTCACGACCACTTGCTCGTCGTGGAGATCCCGACGAAACGCGAGATGGGACATGAGCAGATGCTTATGCACCAAGAAAGTCACCAGTTCCGCCTCGCGCGACGACAGCCCCAAGCGTACCGCGGTTTCCGCCGTCAGCCGCGCGCCGACTTCGCTGTGGTCCTCCACATAGCCTTTGCCGACATCGTGCAGCAGCAGGGCCAAATGGAGCAGTCTCTTGCGTTTAAGCTCGCGATACACTTCGCCGTAAGTTCCGGAGTCGTGCAGGAAGTCGGTCACCGCTTGCACCGCGCGCAGGGAATGTTCGTCCACGGTGTACTTGTGATACTCATTGAACTGCAACAGGCAGCGGGCATGCTTAAAGGCGGGGATGATCTTTTCGAGCACGCGCAATTCGTGCAAGCCGCGCAACAGATCGCCGAGTTGCGCCGGCTGGCTCAGCAATTCGAGAAAGCTCCGATTCACCTCCGGCGTGACCGGAACTTCACTGCGGGCGATCATGGCTGTGCGGATGGCTTCCCACGAATCGTGTTCGATCGGCTTGTTGTAGAGCGTGGCCAGCGTCATCAACCGCAACACCTGCTCCAAGTCGGTGGTGATTTTGCGCAGCCCGCGCCGCGTCGCGGAAATGTGCAGCGGCCCGACGCGAAAGTCGCGCTCGACCTGATGCGAAACCAAGGGAGTTAAGAGCCCGGCCAGCGGCACGCGCGGGCGAGCGTTTCCCAGCGCGTGCGCGGCGACGTTGCGAACTTCGTTGGTATGCTCGAAGTATTCGCGCATGAAGCGCTCGACTGGCAAAATCGCGGCGTCTCCTTCGTAGCCAAACTTCTCCGCGATTCGCAACTGCTCGCCCTTATCCAAGAGGTCGTGCGAGCGGTGGGCGTAAAAGTGCAGTTCGTTGCGCACGTGGAGCAAAAAGTCCCGCGCCTGCCGCAAGCGCTCCGTGTCCATCCGCGACAAACGCCCCGCCTGATGAAGCGCTTCTGGATCGGATTCACCGTAGCGCACGAAACCGATCCACCGTACGAGCTGGATATCACGCAAGGCGCCCCGCGAACGTTTGATGTTCGGTTCAAGCAGGTTGACTGTTCCGCCGTGCTGCGTCCATTCATCGCTCCGCGCCGTCTCGATCATGGTCAACAAGCTGCGCGCGCGTCGGGCGGCATCGCGGCGAAACTTGCGCATAAAGGGCGTGAACAATTGCACGCTACCGCCGAGAAATCGTGATTCCGCAAGCGCCGTGCAAACCGTCGCATCGCTCAACGCCAGTTGACTAGCTTGGCTCGGCGTGCGGACGCTAAAGCCCAGTTGGAGGCCGCAATCGAAAATCGATTGCGACAGTCGCCGCGCGAGGCCTTCGACCTGCTGCTCGCTATGGGGAGCGATGAGCAACATCAAGTCGATGTCGGAATAGGGGGCCATCTCGCGGCGACCGAAACCGCCATGTGCGATGAGCGACAAGTCCTCGGTCAGTGCCTGCTCAGCCGCGACATCCGCCTGCGCCGCTGCATACAAGTCGAGCACGATGCCATCGAGCAGGTCGGTAAGCGCCGCGCAGACTTGCGCCGCCGGCAAGCCGGCGTCGTGCTCGCGGCGGAGCCTCTCGCGCCCCTGCGTTAAGCGCTCCTTGGCGGCGACGACGGCAGGGCTCAGGCGCGAGGAGAAACTCATGTGTTACAGCGCATCTTCGCCGGTCTCGCCGGTGCGGATGCGAATGACATTGCTCAGATCGGTCACAAAGATCTTGCCGTCGCCGATTTGCCCCGTTTGCGCGGTTTGCAAGATCGTTTCCACAACCACTGAAAGATTGGCGTCGGTAACGACAACTTCGAGCTTCACCTTGGGCACGAAGTCCACGGCGTACTCGGTTCCGCGGTACATTTCAGTGTGGCCTTTTTGGCGACCGAATCCGCGGACTTCGGAAATCGTCATGCCATGAATGCCGCGCTCGGTGAGCGCGTTCTTCACATCTTCCAACTTAAAGTGGCGAACAATCGCTTCCACTTTTTTCATACGGATGCTCCTCGAAAGCTGCTGGACGCGACGCCCCGCGCGAGTTCGCGCTCGGGGCTCGCCGTGCCAGGTTCAGTTTACTGCCGGACTAAATAAAGATGTAGCCCTCTTCGCCGTGCTGGCTCAGATCCAATCCCTCAAGTTCCTGCTTCTGCGTCACGCGGAGCCCCATCGTCGCGTCGAGAATTTTCAGCAGCACAAATGTCACCGTCGCCGCTAAAATCCAGGTGATTGCAACCGCGGCGAGCTGGCCGATAAACACGCGCGAGGCGCCGTCGATCAGGCCGACGGACTTCCCCTCGCTCACCAGGACGGGGTCGGCGCATTGCATCGTCGCGAAGACGCCGGTGAGAATCGCGCCGAGCGTTCCGCCGACGCCATGCACGCCGAAAGCGTCGAGCGAATCATCGTAACCAAACGTCGACTTCAGCTTGGTGCAAGCGAAGAAGCATACGAGCCCAGCGGCGACCCCCATCACCAGGGCCGACATCGGCTGCACATAGCCCGCGGCCGGCGTGATGCACACCAGTCCCGCCACCGCCCCCGAACAAGCGCCGAGCACACTCGGCTTGCCGCGCAAGACCCATTCCAGCGCGGCCCAGGTCATGGCCCCCGCAGCGGCGGAAAAGTGCGTCACCGCGAAGGCGCTCGAGGTGAGCCCGTCGCAAGCGAGTTCGCTCCCGGCGTTAAAACCAAACCACCCCACCCACAACATGCCTGCCCCCAGCGTGGTGTAAGTGAGATTGTGAGGCGGCATCGGCTCACTGCCAAATCCCAAGCGGCGCCCCATGACCAGCGCGCACACCAGCGCCGAGACGCCGGAGCTGATATGCACCACGGTTCCGCCTGCGAAGTCGAGCGCCCCTCCCATGAGCCCGTTTCCGCCCCCTTTGTTAAACACCGAGGGAACGACATACGCCAGCAGCCCGCCATCCCACACCCAGTGACACAAGGGGCAGTACACGATGGTCCCCCACAGGATCATAAACACGACCATCGTGCTGAACTTCATCCGTTCGGCAAAAGCCCCGCAAATGAGCGCCGGGGTGATAATGAAAAACATGCCTTGGAAGAGCATGTGCGTGAGCAGCGGGATTTGAATGGGAGTGCCGGCATTGAACATCGGCGTGACGACGGTTTGCGTTTCCGCGTCGAAGTAACGCGACACATTGCGCATGAAGAGATAGTCGCTGTTGCCGATGAACTTGCCGTCGCCGCCAAAGGAGAGCGAATACCCGTAAATCGCCCACAGGCAGGTCATCATGCCCATCAGGAAGATACACTGCATCATCACGCCGAGCACGTTCTTTTTACGCACGAGGCCGCTATAGAACATGGCCAGGCCGGGGGCGGTCATGAAAAGCACCAAGGCGGAACTGACGAGCATCCAACTGTTGTGGCCCGCGAGCGCCGCATCGGGAGCTTCCGCTTCCAGCTTCGCCAAGCGCTTTTCGTGCGCAGAAGCGCTGGCAGGCGACTCTTCCGCGGCGAGCGCCGCCGGAAGGCTCAAGAACAAAGTACCGACCAGGAGTGCCGCGATCACAGACCAGCGAGCCAGAGCTACAAAGCGCATACGCAAACCCCTTTTGCCGCTTGAAACCTTCGAGCGTTTCAACGCTGGCAAATTGAGCAGCGGGCCGCCTTCCGCACTGCAAGTACCGCCTGAATTGAGTATCGACCAGGTCTGCCCACCGAGTCGCCCGCAGCGAGTGTGCGGGCCGCCGTCTCGGTGGTTGCCTGGCGCAGTTGGCCGATGACAAGTTGTATAGCGTAGTACGCCATCCACGGGATGTAAAGGATTGGCGACAGCTTTTCCTTGTGCAAAATCTGGTATCTTGCGCCCCTATTGGTGGTTTATCTCCGGCAAAAACGAAGGTCGCAGTCGCGCGGCCAGAATCTCGGGAACAAAAAGGTTGGCATTCCATGCGACTTGGCATTTACGGCGGTTCGTTCGACCCCGTCCATTACGGGCACCTGCTCTTGGCCGAATCGTGCCGCGAACAGGCGAGCCTGGATGAAGTCTGGCTGCTGCCGGCGGCCGCTTCGCCCCATAAGCAGGGACACGCCACGGCGTCCGCCAAGGACCGGGTGGAGATGTTGCGTTTGGCCGTGGCGGGCCACCCGGCGCTGGTCGTTTCCACCATCGAAGTCGAGCGCGGGGGCGTGAGCTACACCGTCGAGACGCTCCGGGCGGTTCACGCCGCGCGGCCGGATGACGAACTGTTCCTCTTGATGGGCGCCGACACGCTGGCCGATCTTCCCAAGTGGCGCGAACCAGGCGAGGTTCTCCGTTTGGCGATCCCCGTGGCCGTCGAACGCCACGGCGCGCCGCCGCCGGATTATCAGGCCATTGCCGGCTTCGTCACGCCGGGGCGGTTGCATGCGATTCGCGAGCAACGGGTGGAAATGCCGGTTATCGAACTAAGCGCGACAGACATCCGCGAACGAGTACGGGCGGGATGCAGCATTCGGTTCCGCACGCCGCGGGGGGTGGAAAAGTACATCGAAACGCAAGGCTTGTATCGCTAGTTTCCAGCCAGGAGCGCGCGGAAAACAAGCGGGATTGGTGTTTAGCCGCCACCGATCGAGAAGTATCCGATGTTCATGGCGGCCAAAAGACCACGACCCCATCCGCGTTGTGCGGATGGTGAGCGAGATCGTCAGCTAAATTTGGGATTCGCGATTCGTCCGACTAGGATAAGAGGAGACTTCCACTGCGCCCCAATTAAGTGGTTACCGCATGTCCGCCCGAGCGACTCGCACTGCCTCTCGTTCGACCGCCGCCGCGGCAGAGGAAATCCTGCGCGCACGACTGGATCAGTTCACCAGGCGGCTTCGGCAAGCTGCGAAGAAAAAACAGGCCGACGATCCTGAAGCCGTTCATCAACTGCGCATCGCGACTCGACGCGCGCGGGCGGCGCTCGAACTATTCGCGGATTATGTGTCTGCTAAACAGCGGGCCTGGTTTTCCAAGGTGCTTCGCAAGGCTCGCAAAGCCGCCGACCACGTCCGCAACTTGGATGTTTATCGTCTGCGTTTGGAAGCGAACCAGAGCGATGTGCCGCCTGCCGTCCTGCGACTGATTCGCCGCCAACGCAGAGCGGCGTTTCCGCAAATCATCGCGGTCGATCGCAAATGGCGAAAAAGCGGCCGACTGGCGAAGAAACAAAAAAAACTACTCGCCCGCCTCACGAAACGAGTGACGGCTTCGGCCGCGGACCAGGCGTCGTTTCCAACCTTCGCGGCCGCTGCGTTGCGACCGGTCCAGGACGAGTTCCTCGCCGCGACGCGCTCGCGCGATACTTCGCCCTCTCAACTGCATGAACTCCGCATCGCCGGCAAGCATCTGCGCTACACGCTGGAACTCTTGAGCGACGCGCTGCCGGTTCGAGCCCACAAGGCAATGCTCGGCGAACTTGCGAAGTTGCAAGACGCGCTGGGAGCGATCAATGATCACGCCACGGCGCTGGAACTGCTGGCGGAACTTGCCCAAGTCGCGACGAGCGGTTCCGCCAAACGCTGGCTTCGTCAGCAAAAACGGCTGGAAAAGGCGGCCCTTGAGACGTCGCAGGCGGAATTCGTAAAACGCTGGACGCAACGCCTTCGTCAGCGGTTGCAAGACCTGTGCGAGAAATGCCTGCCGGCTCGTCCGCCGCAGACCAAGCGCGCGACGCAGGTCAAAACGAAAGCGTCCACAAATAGCAAGCGACGGCGATAATCACGGCGGCAAAACCCAGCAGCACAATGAAAAAGCGGCCGGGATTAAACTCAAGATCGACTTCGCCTCGTGCATTCACCGGTTGCCGCACGCTCCGCCCGGTCGGAAACTCGTGGCCGCAATACTCGCACAGCTTGTAATACTCGGGATAGAACGGTTCATCGCACCCGGGACAAACCACCATCACTTGCGGTTCATCCTCGAGTTCGGACTGAGCACAAAGCGGCGACGCACCGTCGTAAGCCAGGGGGAAGTCGTGGCCGGACGTCTGGCAGATGCGGCAGACGGCCAGTCGCCGGTGGTGGCACTCGGGACAGCGCGGCCACGTGTCGAGCGTTTCGACATAAGCATCTGCCATTTCCGGCTCATCCTCAGATTCTTTGGCGCCAATATGCGAACTCGTGCGAATGTCGAATTCAACGGCCAATTGCCGGGCCTTTTTCGCGACTGCCGCCTCGACGAGCAGTCGCGGATTGGTCGCCCAGCCCGGCGGCAATTCTCCCATCGCACCCCCCAATCGCTCGTTCATCACCCAGGCCGTAATGCCGTGCCGCTCCAGTTCGGCGCGCAACAACTCCGCATTGAAAGCATCCTTCGCGGAGTAAATGGGAACTAATTCCTGATTCATAGCCCTCATTGAACCTTCTTCAGCGGATTGTGGCAATCCGCGTCGCCGTCGCCTAAACTAAGCCGAAGACCAACCCAACGTGTCAGCGTGGGAATGGCCTTCATGCCTTCACATTCCTCAGGCTCGGGAATCCTACCTATGCTTCGCACCTCCCTCCGCAACCTTGGCGCGCTGCTTGCCGTCGCCATCCTCATTCAAAGTTCCTTCGCGGCTGGACCACAAGTGCTCAAGCCCGGCGAGCCGCCCCATGACGCGCGCCTGGCGCCGCCGAAGGATTTGGACGGCTATTTCCCGTTTACGCCGCCCGCAAACAAAGAAGCGTGGAATGCACGCGCGGAGCGTTTACGCACGCAAGTGCTCATTTCCCAGGGCCTTTATCCGTTGCCCACCAAGACGCCGCTCAACGCCGTCATCTATGGCAAGCTCGATCGGGGCGACTACACGGTGGAAAAAGTTTTCTTCGAAAGCCAGCCGGGGTTCTTTGTCACCGGAAATCTTTACCGTCCCGTCGGTAAGACCGGCAAGTTGCCTGCGATCTTGTGTCCCCATGGACATTGGAACAATGGCCGCTTTTACGATAGCGGGCGAGACAATGTCCGCAGGTCAATCGTCGAGGGGGCGGAACGTTTTGAAGAGGGGGGCCGCAGCCCGCTGCAATCGCGCTGCGTACAACTTGCGCGCATGGGTTGCGTGGTGTTTCACTACGACATGCTCGGTTACGCCGACTCGATACAACTTTCATTCGAGCTCGCCCATCGCTTTGGCATTCCACCGAATGACCCGCGCGCATCCATGAACAAGACCGACGCCTGGGGGCTCTTCAGTCCGCAGGCGGAGTCGCATCTGCAATCGGTGATGGGGCTGCAAACCTGGAACTCGATTCGCTCCGTCGATTTCGTCGAATCGTTGCCGGATGTCGATCCATCGCGCATCGGCGTGACCGGCTCCAGTGGCGGCGGCACGCAGACGTTTCTCCTCGCGGGGGTTGAACCGCGGATTGCGGTCGCGGTGCCGGCGGTGATGGTCTCCACTGCGATGCAAGGGGGTTGCACCTGCGAGAACGCCTGCCTCTTGCGCGTGGGGACAGGCAATGTGGAACTCGCGGCGCTATTTGCTCCCAAGCCGCTGATGTGTATTTCCGCCGACGACTGGACCAAGGAGATGCCGACCAAAGGCTTTCCGGAGTTGCAACAGCACTACGCGATGTTAGGCGCCCCGAAGAACGTTGCGCATCGTCCGCTACTTCAATTCGGTCACAACTACAATTACGTCAGTCGCGCGGGGATGTATTCGTGGTTCAACAAACATTTCAAACTTGGCATTCCCGAACCAGTGGTGGAAGAAGCCTACGATCGACTCACGCCTGAGGAAATGACCGTGTGGGATAGCGCGCATCCGAAGCCGGTGGCCGGCGACGACTTCGAGCGTCGGCTCTGCCGCACCTGGCATGAGGATAGCCAACAGCAGTGGGCCAAGGCGACCGCCAATCCAGCCGACCGCGACCGCCTGATGCGCAATACGTGGAGCATCCTCACCGCTTGCGACCCTGTTGACGGCGGCTTTTTGCCTCCGTCCGCCGAAATTGAATACGAGCAGTCGATCAAGAACGATCACGGCGACTATCTGGAAATGGCCGGCGTGCTGCGCAACAAACTGGAAAAAAGCGAACTTCCAGTGTCGTTTCTCTATCCCAAAGACTGGAACGGCAAGGTCGTTCTCTGGCTGAGCGAACAAGGCAAGCAAGGGCTCTACACAGCCGATGGCCAACCGGTCGCGGCAGCGAAAAAGCTGCTCGCGAGCGGTGCGTCGATCATGGGGATTGACCTCCTCTATCAAGGTGAGTTCTTGACCGACGGCCAGCCGCTGACGCAAACTCCAGTCGTGAAGAATCCTCGTCCCTACGCTGGTTTCACGTTTGGCTACAATCCGACGGTCTTCGCCTACCGCGTGCATGATGTGCTCACGGCCCTTTCCTACCTGCGGGAACATGAGCGTCAGCCCAAACAAGTGTGTCTCGTCGCGCTCGATCAAACCGCGCCCATCGCTGCTGTCGCGCAGTTGCTCTCCACAGGCGCCGCCGATCGCGTCGCGCTCGATACGCATGGCTTTCGCTTCGCCAACGTCGCTGACTTCCGCAGCCCCGACTTTCTCCCCGGCAGCGCTAAATATGGCGACTTGCCCGGCGTCCTCTCGGCGTGCGGTAAGGGCCAACTCTGGCTCGCTGGCGAACCTCAGACGACAATCGCGGATCGTGAGAACGTCACACGTTATGAGGGCGACGCTGGCAAATCCGCAGAGGTTGTGGCGGAATGGCTGATCAAGTGACCGCGCGGATTCGCTAGGCGTCCAAGTGAACGGTGCGGGCTCTGGCCTGAAAGTTTGGCGGTTCGACAGGCGTCGGCCCGGAGCCTTCGTCCAGAATGGAGCGGTCGCGACCGCTCCGTTTGGCCTGCTGTACCAATTGAGAAAGCCGCGAGAGCAACGTCACGGAGTTGTCTGCTTTTTGGATTTCAGCCACGGCGAAGCTCGCGGTGAGATCAAACGGTTCTTCGTCGAGTTCGAACGTGGTGACTTTTAGGTTTTGTCGAATGCGTTCCGCGGCGCTGGCGGCGCTGCGCGCTCCGGTATCTCCCAAGAACAGCAAGAATGACTGCCCAGACAAACGCACGGCGCAATCGCAGCCCCGGTCGCGGCGGACCTGCGCGTCAATCCAACGCGCGACGCCTGCAAGGAGCGAATCGATTTGTCGCGCGCCGTGGCGGTCGTTGAGTTTGCTGATACGGTCGAGATCGACTTGCACGCAACTGACCAGGCGCTGCCGTGCGGGATCGTCGCGCCACCATTGCTCCAATAAGAATTCTAAACCAAACCGATTCAAGAGCCCCGTTAGTCCATCCAGTTGAAACTTGCGCTCCAGCGTGTGAATCTTCTTCTCTGCCGCCATGATCGCGACGAGCGAATCAGACATGCGGTCGCGCAGCGTGTGGGCCAGGTCGATTAACCGACAAAGCTCGCGCTTGAGCTGCTTGCCGGCCTCGTCGATGTCGGCGGCGATGGTTAGTGTGCTCAAGTTGCTGAGCGTGGTTTCGATCTGCGCCGCTTGATCGAGCAGCACGTTTTCAAGTTCGAGCGCCGCCCCTTCGAACGCCCCCAGGCTTCCGCGACGGTCGCTGAGGTGCGCGGCCGCATCGGCCTGCTTATGCAACCAATCCTGGTTCACCTTGCAAAGTTCATGGGCGATGGCCTGCAAGTCGTCGGCCATCGGGGGCGAATCGAAGGTCCGCAACAGATCATCCACACCCAACAAGCGACTTCGATAATGGCCGACTTCCAGGCGCAGCACCTGCACCGAAGCTTCCACAAAATTACCGGCTTCGGGGGCCTCCGTTTCCAACGCAGCGAGCCAATCCGTCGGCAACTCCGCATCGGGCTCAAGCACCGGTTCCGCGTCTAGGTTGGCGGGAGCAATTGGTATTGGAAGGGGAGCGGCTGGCATCGGAGGCGCCGGGAGTTGCGCGGCTGATGGTGGCGTTACTGATGCTGGCGGAAGAGGAGCGACGGCGACAGGCCCAGCAATTACAGGCTGGATCTCGCGCTGCTGTGCCAGCGCTGCTGCACGTCGCTTCCGCCACGCTTCCCAGCGTGAACGGACGCGCGGAGCTTGCTCCAGCGCCACGGCCAAGGTAAAGCCGAAGCTTAAATTGAGGATCGCAAAGATCAGGATCGCCCAAATCATGAATTCGTTCAATAACAGCGCACTTCATCGCCCCACGACGTAGCGCGCGCAGTGGTCTTACACACTCAACGTTAGGACAGCCCACGGCGGGAAGCGGCCGGATTCCTGCCCACGCTGGATGGATTCGGACAGATGGCAACGATGGTAACGTTTGTGCGAGCTAAGCCGGCGAGTCATCCAGGCCGCGGAAGACCTTTTGATGGAGCGGATTGCGGTGCGAAGTGAACGGCCCCGTGGCCGGTTCCGCGAGGACGCCGAACATCATCTGCAATTTGGCGTCGATATCGTCCGCGTAATGCACCAATAGCGCTTCCGGCGTCATCGGCGGTTTGGGCGAGCCCCACTCCGCGGTCCGTTGGTGCGCGATGATGAGATGCTCGAGCCGCAACAACGTTTCGGCGGCGATCGGCTCCCGCTCGGCGGCGGCGAGGAGGATGTCGCGCCCCAGCACAATATGGCCAATCAACTCGCCAGAGGGCGTGAACTGGGCGCCGCTGGGACCAACCGCCAACTCGCGCAACTTGCCGATATCGTGCAAAATGGCGCCAGCAATGACGAGATCGCGCGACAGGGGCGGCGTTAAATCCGGATATTCCTCCAGATAGCGATCTGCCAGCAGCATGGCATTCTTGGTGACGCTCAGCACGTGCTCGACAAAGCCGCCCAGAAACGCATGGTGATGCCACACCGCCGCCGGTAGCGTGAGCAGCGTGGCTCGATGCTCGATGAGAATCGCGGCCACCAGGCGGGATAAGGCAGCGTCCTGGATCTCGCGCTGGGCAATCTCCAGCAGTTGCGTGAAACGTTCGAGCGGGTCGAACCGCGAGCGCGGGACGCACATCAGCTCATCGAAGCCATCCGCGCGATCGGCGGGCGTAGCGCAGCGAATCCTGTGGATCTCTAGTTGCGGACCGTAACTCGATTCGCGATAGACCACCCGCAGTTTATAGAACTCACCGACCCGCCAATCATCGCGGGCGGCTTCACAGTGCGGCGAGTCGTTCCAGATGGGGAACGTCACCTCGCGCGTCGCGTCGCGGAAGGTCACTCGCCAGTAAACGCGGCCATCGCGCGTCTTGGCTTCTTCCTTCGCACTCAAGAGGGCAAACGTATCCGCTTCTTGACCATTGACCAGTTCGCACAACGGCACAATCGGGAGCGACGTAGGCATGGAACGTCTCACGCAGAGATGGATGCGGCAGGGCTAACTTTTGGCTTGGCGAGCGGATCCTCAATGAGCGGCGACTCCTCCGCCAGGCGATTGATCATGGCTTGCAACTGCTGCTCGATTGCGTGCATCAGCGGATCCACCGTCGCCAACCGGTCGCGCTCGGGGCTAACGACGATCGCATCTCCGACCTCAATGACCACTTTCAAATGGCCATGCACGCGAGCTTTGCCGTTGAGATCTTCCTCAAAGCGTTCGATCGTTTCCAGCAACCGGTCAACCGATGGTTGCGACGTGAGATAGTCCGGCGGATAGCAGGAAATCTGTTGCGCGAGGTAGATGTCGTGCAGTTGATCCCAGCGGCGCTCGCGTTCTTCACTAGAGAGGCGGCCTTGCACCATCTCCGGCATGATCTTGACGCGGAGGGCCTTGACGCGCGGAATGACGCCTCCCGACTGAGCGCTGCCGATCCACTCTTCCTCAAGCGGACTCAGTAGGCGATCGATCAGCTTGGGCAAGCGCTCGGCCAGGCGTCCCGGTTGCGGCGCGCCGAAATATTCCATTTCCTTGAGCGCGACCAGTGCGACGCCAACTTTGGAAACGCGATCTACAATCGGCTTTTTACGCCGCGGCCGCCAGGAGAGTTGCTGTTCGATCTCGGTGAGGACTTTATCCGCGGCAGCGATCAGATCGCCTTGGAACAAATACTTAATCGCGACCGGATGCACGACCACTTGCCCGCCACCGCGTTTCTTGCGTTTCTTTGCCCCGGCCCTCGCGATGAAGGAGACGCCGTCGAGCAGCGCGTGCAAGCGATCGTTGGTCCGCGTCGAACCTCCCTCGGGAAAGATGATCAGCGGCCGCTTGCCCGTGTTGAGGATGTCGATGGCCGTGTTGATCGCCTGCATATCCACCCCTTCACGGTTGACGCTGAACGCGCCCATTTTGTGAATGGCCCAACCTAAGAACGGGCTTTGGTTGAACAAGTGCCAACTCGCCATGGCGAAGACGTTGGTCCTCGCGGCGCGGGCCAGGTAGCCGACCGCCAACGGATCGCCGGTCCGCGGATGATTGGGCGTGAGCATCACGCCGTGGCCTGCATCGAGCGACGCCCGCAGACGATCGGCGTGGCGAACTTCGTGGGCGACGACCCCTTCCTTCTTCCGCAAGTAGATGCTGTACAAGTCGAAGAACTGAATGAACGAAGGCCACCACTCGCCACGATGGGGCGGCACAAACTTGTAAGGCTTTTCAACGATAATCGATTGCATTCACGAAACTTAGCGAGCACGGCCAGTCAATGCAATCCGGCAGGCCAAAGCCTCCCCCGGCGACCAAGGAGATATCTCATTCCGCGAGTGGAAATCCTCACGCCCAGCGCGCGCTGTTGCCGGAATCCGACTCATAGCCCTGCGGATGCGTGCGGTGCCAGTTCCAGGCGGTGGCGACGATGGAATCGAGATCCTCGTACTGCGGCCGCCAGGCGAGTTCGCGCTGAGCGCGGCGACTATCGGCCACCAGCACCGGCGGATCGCCAGCGCGGCGGGGGCCAAGTTGTTCGGGAATGGGATGCCCCGTGGCGCGACGGCAAGCGTCAAGCACTTCCCGCACGCTGTGGCCACGCCCCGTTCCCAAATTGAGTTGCAAGCCTTGGCCAGGGATCAGCTTGTCGAGCGCCTTCAAATGGGCAGTCGCCAGGTCATCGACGTGGATGTAATCGCGGACGCACGTCCCGTCCGGTGTGGGGTAGTCGTCGCCGAAAATGGTGATCTGATCGCGCTGCCCTAGCGCTACTTGCAGCACAATCGGGATCAAGTGCGACTCCGGCGTGTGGTCTTCGCCCAAGTCGCCTTCCGGCGTCGCGCCGGCGGCGTTGAAGTAGCGGAGCGCCGCATAGCTCCAGTCATACGCGCAGGCGTAGTCGGCCAAGGCATGTTCGATCACCAGCTTGGTGAAGCCATAAGGATTGATCGGCTGCTGCGGGCAATCTTCCGCAATCGGCATCTGCTGTGGTTCGCCATAGGTCGCGGTGGTGCTGGAAAAGATGAATTTGCTAACGCCGGCGGCGCGCATCGCTTCGAGGAGCGACAACGCAGCGGTGACGTTGTTGGCGTAATACAGCGCGGGATCCGTGACCGATTCGTTGACCAGTGCGAACGCGGCGAAGTGCATCACCGCTGCGATTTGCTTTTCCCGGAGCACGTCCGTGAGGAACTTGCGATCCGCGAGTTCGCCGACAATCAAGCGCCCCGGGAGCGCCGCGGCGGCGTGGCCGCGCGAAAGGTTGTCGTAAATCCAAACCTCATGACCTGCGCGGGCAAGCACGCGGCAAGCATGGGAACCGACATATCCGGCGCCGCCGGTGACGAGAATATTCACTGCGTGGAACTCCTGACAATGCGCGGCGATGTTTGCGACCAGGCCGCTACCAAACCTAAATTCGCTACGACCGTAACGGACTGGGCGAATCCCAGGACGCCACGCGAACAACGGCGTCAAGTGCGCGCAGCAGGCGTTACGAATGTAGTGTAGGTCGCCGGACTGGTTTGCAGAAGACGAACCGCAGGCCACCTCTCCAAGGCCACTCGTCGAAGGCTACCGCCATGCCACCGCTCAAACAAAAACTGCTTGCCCGTGCCCCCAGCGCCGCGAGCGGCCACTCCGCCGAGCGCTGGTGTTCGCTATTTTTAGAATACGCCCGAAGTGAATGCCACCTGGCGGCCAACACCATCGCGGCCTACGAGCGTGACCTTCGCCGCTTTCGCGTATGGCTCGCAGGGCGCAGCCTGCTCAGCCTCACGGTGCAGCAGCTCTCTGAATACGTCCGCTGGCTGCACAGCCAGAAGCTGGCGACGGCGAGCATTTCACGGCATTTGGTGGCGCTGAAGGTGTTCTTTCGCTACCTGCAACTGGAAGGGGCCGTGCAGGAGAACACCGCAGAACTGCTCGGCAGTCCCAAGCTGTGGCAGCGCGTGCCGGAAGTCATGTCGGCGCCGGTGGTGGAGGAATTATTGCGGGCGCCCAAACCGTTCGACCCCTACTGGCGGCGCGATCGGGCGGTACTCGAATTGCTCTATGCCACTGGTTGCCGGGCGTCGGAAGTCTCGTACTTGCGCACCCGCGACGTGCACTTGCCGGAGTCTTATTGCCGCGTCTATGGCAAGGGGAACAAGGAGCGGATGGTGCCGCTAGGCGAACCGGCGGTCGCCGCGATTCAGTTGTATTTAGAACAGGAACGGCCCCAACTCGCGGCGGCGAGCAGTTCCGGCCCGCCAGAGTGGTTGCTACTCACGCGGCGCGGCAAGCGGTTGCGGCGCGAGGCGATTTGGGAGTTGATGAAGCGTTACGTCCTGCGCACTGGGGCTTCTCCAGATGTTAGCCCGCACACGCTGCGACATAGTTTCGCCACGCATGTGCTGGCCGGCGGCGCGGACTTGCGCCAGGTGCAAGAAATGCTCGGTCATGCCAGCATCGCAACAACGCAAATCTATACGCACGTCGATCAAACGCGGCTTAAGAAGATCCACCAGTCGTTTCACCCTCGGGCGTAATGCCTGGAACCCCGCGCTCACGGCTCCCGGCGGAGCCGCACATCGGTTGCCAGCGGCGTGATGTTGCCCCTGGCCCCACGCCGCCCGCTCACGGCGGTGAGCGCCGCCATGGTGTGCTCGTAGCGGAGTGTGTCATCGCAGATGAGTTCAATGGAGCGAGTCGAGATGCGTGCGCTAACCGGATTCACCGACTTTGCGGGGCGGGGAGAATTTAATCTTCTCCACCAGCTTCACGATCTGGTCCCCTTGCTTGTAGCCGCTGACCGAGGTGATCGCTTGCACGACGTTGTCGTACTTGAGGTTGTAGTCGCAATCAAGTTCGACTTCGGCCGTTTCTTGCAAACTGCCAGGGCCGCGATCATCGCCAATGACGCCGATGATGTAATCGCGCAAACTCGCGAAGCTGGTGCCGAAACTGTTGTCGTTGAGGGCAATGCTAGTGAGATTGCCACTCCCATCGGCGCGGAGGCGGATCTTCATGGGCGGGAGCGACTCATCGGGAAGTCCTTCGCGCGGCGCGCTGATCGGCATCTTGACGTTGAAGTCCCCTTCTTCCGTCACGATCTTGAAGGACATGATGAAGAAGGTCAACAACTGAAAGACGACGTCGATCATCGGCGTCATCTGCAATTCGACCTTGTCACCTGCCGTAGCTTTACTCTTGCGAATCTTCATGCTCGTTCAACGTCCTATAGTTCTTCTTGCGCACGCAAGGCAAAACGATCGAAGCGGGTTTCCTGGCAAGCCTTAATCACCTCCTGGACTTTGCCGGTGGGGCAGTCCTTGTGCGCCCGAATAATAATCGTGGCAGCCTGCTCGCTCTTGCCTTTGGCGTGCAGGCTTTCCGCTTCGCGCCCCAAGAGCGCCTTGAGTCCTTCAATGTACACGGTTTGCCCACCCAGAATCACCTCGCCCGACTTGAGGATGTGGAGCGTGATGGGCTCTTCCAACGGCTTATCCGCCGGGCGGGCCAGTTCGCTCTTGGGAAGTTGCACGGCCGCGTTCTGATCGACCTGGGAGAAGTTTACCATCACCATCAAAAAGGCGATGAGCTGAAACGTCATGTCGATCATCGGCGTCATATCGCCTTCGGCGGTCGAGTTGTCTCGCGACTTAATTTTCATGGCTGGGAAAGTGACCCATCAAAAGGGAATCTGGCGGCGGTCCGCGGCGAATCGAGCCGCGGGGGACGCACGCGCGGGGACTACTTCTTCACGTCGAACCGACTCATCAACCCTTCGCTGAGAATGCCGACTTCCAGCGTCAACCGCGCGATGCGGTTCTTCATGATGCCGAACGCGAGAATCGCCGGAATCGCAATCAACAGGCCGACCAGGGTCGTGAAGAGCGCGGTCGAAATACCTTCGGCCAGCAAAGAAGGTTTGGGGCTCGTGGCGCTGTTGGCGATGACGCTGAACGATTGAATCATTCCATCCACCGTTCCCAACAGGCCGACCATCGGCGCGATCGTGCCGATCATGGCGATGTAGCTCAGGCGATGCTCGAGCTTCATCGTCTCTTCCTCGCCTACTTCCTGCATTGCTTCAATCGCTTGGGCATAACCGGCGGAGAGTTTTTGCAGCCCGGCCGAAAGCACCTGGCCGAGGAACGACTCGTCGTTCTTGGCCAATTCATAAGCTTCCTGATAGCGCTTTTCGTTGAGGTGCGCCTCGAAGCCTTCCACCAGGTGGACGGGGCAGATATTGTCCCGGCGTGCGGCCAATAGGTTCATCACCAAGAGGGCTACGAACGTGAACGAAATGATCAGGAACGCCAGGGTGTACTTAATGCCCAGCGCTTGGTACATCCAAACCAAATAGCTCTTGGTCTTGGTCTTTTCGGGTTCGGCAGTGGAGGCATCGCCGGCGTCCGCGGCGGCGCCATCTTGGGCGACCGCCGAAACCGGGGTGGAGACGATGGCCGCAACCGGCACGCCGATCACCAATAACATGAGCAACCAACAAGCCAATTTGGCCCCAGGGCCGACAACAGCGCGAAGCATGGAGGTCTCCAACAAAGCAAGAATGCGAGTGAACTTGGGGGTACCTGCGCCCCGCACACGGAACAGTTCGTGCGAAGGGGGGACAGATATTGCAACTTGAGCGAACAAATTAAAGTGGTGGTGAAAACGCGATGCCCCAAGGGGGTAGACGCAGTTGTAAACAATCCTTTAGTGTAATCAGTACCACGCGATGCGGCAAAGCACCGAATGCGCGGGAAGTTCGAATTTTCTCGATTCGGCAGACTACCCGCTGGAGGAGGGATGCCCTCAGCGGTTGCGACTGACGGTTACTTGCTCGCCCACAAACTGCCGGGATAGGCTTGCTGGAGCTTGGTGCGAGCTTCCACCGCGCGGTCGTTTTTGTTGGCCGTCGCCCAGAGTTGGCTCAAATGATACAGGGCTTCCGCATGGGCTTCGGAATCACGAAAGAACAAGAGATCGGTGTGTAAATAATCCAGGATCGCCTCCTTGTTATTGTTGAGCTTTTGATTGCACAGGCCGCGCGCGTTGTAAGCGTAGGCGAACAGGGAGGGCTCCTTGGCGGCATCGTTTTTGGCGATGACGTCGTCGACGGCGGCGAGTCCTTCCTTGGCCTTGCCGGTTTCAGCCCAGCAGGCGGCGCGAAAGACGGTCGCCAACTGCTTCTGCTGCGCGGCGGCAGGCGTGGCGATCGGCGTGTCGATTACGGCGGTATATTTTTGCGCGGCTTCAGCGAACTTCTTGGCCGCCATTAGCGGGCGAGCTTCCAACACGGCGCCGCGCATCTTGTATTCGGGCCAAGGGGCCTGGCTGATCTCCGCATAGAATTGGGCGGCCACGTCGTAACGTCCCATCGCCATGGCCAGATCGCCGATCATTTCCGCGGCCCCCAGACGGTGAAAACTGCCCGCGTTGTTTTTGTGGAACTCAAATGCGTCCCGCGCGGCGGCCGTCTTGTCGCCGTTGCCGGCCAGGGCGATTCTGGCCTGACAGTAGGCCTTGTAATACGCCAAATCGGCCTTAACCATGGCCCCTTTGACGCTTGCCGGATCGATCTTGTTCAAGATCTCGAGGGCGTTTTCCAGATTGCCTTCACGGATACGCGCACGGGCCTGGCCGAGTTCCTGCGGCTCATCGCCGAAAGTGATGACTTTGACGCCGTCGATCGTCTTGATGTCGTTCACAGAAAAGACGATGTTTTCGCCTGCTTTGTTGACGGTAATTTCAAAGGGAGACATTTTCGTGATCGTGCCATCGGTGGGCGTGCCATCGGCGCCGACCACGCGATCCAGGTTTTGGGCATGAGCTGTGCCCACCAGCAGCAACAGCGCGCCAGCGGCAAATGTGGAGATCAGTTTCTGCATGACGAGTGGTCCTTATCGAAAGCGATGATGTCTTGGATGTTCTAAAAAGGGAATGAGCTACTTGGTAGAGACCGGCTTAATCTCGGACGAGAACGCTTCCAGCCCTTGCGGTTTCTTGCTGAGGTCTCGTTGAATGGACTTGAGCAGCGTATCGAACTTGGGCCGCCACGTTTCACCACCGTAGGTCTTGTCGACGATCGCGACATTCTTGATATCGCGCTCGGCCGCTTCTAGCAGTTTCTTCTGCTCGGAGCTGCTCGATTGCAACTTCGCTTGGCGGTAGCGGCAGAGCGCTAAATTGTAGCGGGCCTCAAAAAACGTATCGCGGAACGCGGGGGCGTTGGCGGTTTTGTTCGAGAGCAGCCCCCAGCCCCAGATGACCGGTTCGAACTTGCCGCTGGGCTTCGTGTCGCCGCCGCGCAAAGCGTGGAGATACTCCTTCTCTGACTTCGTCGCCGCCGCCCAATCTTGATACGTATAAGCGGCTTCGACCTGCACATTGACCATCATCGGGTTCTTGAGCAGGATCGCTTCCAGCGCGGCGATTGCGCCGGCGAAATCGCCGAGCTTGCGTTTGCAACTCGCGGCCCGCATCTGGATTTGCACCTCGATGCGATCATCGACCCAGCCCTTGGTCTTGGCGGATTTTTCCAGGATGCGCTTAAACTGCTGATCCGCCTTTTCGTAGTAGCGCTTCGACTCCGGCGTGAGCGCGGTCTTGTTGGTGTCGAACGCTTCCCCCATACCGTAGAATGTCTCGGCCACCCAGTTCATCAAGTTGAATTCCTGAGCTTCCGCCCCAACTTGCTCAAGGAAAGTCTCGAACCCCTTGGAAAGGGCGCTCTTGGCCGCGGGCGAGTCGGAAAGTTCGATCTGCGACTTCAAATCGCGGGCGATGCCGAAGTAGATTCGCACCAATTGCTGCTTCCCTTCCTCGGTGTCGCCGACGCGCTTCTTCAACTCTTCAATTACCGCCTTGGCCTTGGCGAGATTGTCCTTGCCATCGGCCAGCGAACCGATATACGCCCGCAGCGCGACTTTGAGCGTTTCCTCCGCAAAGCCTTCGCGGGAGACGGCCGGATCGTTCTTCGAGACGAGCACGAGCGGACCGACCTTGGGATCTTCCAGTTCCGCAATCGCCTTGGCGGATTGGTTGGTATCCACATAAATTTGCGCGAGCGAGAGCATGGCCGTGGCGAAGGTGGCGCTCTTGTCGCCGCCGTCTTTCATCCGCTTCACGCCGTTGGCCAAGGTCGATTCGGCTCGCGACTTCAGCTCTTCGAGTTCCTTCTTCTGAGCGGCGATATCGACGCCTTCCGGTGGACCTTCTTCAGCGGTTTCCTGCTCGCGCAGTTCGTTCATGCCGCGGAGATAGGCCGCCCACATCGCCTGGCCGGTTTTCAGTTCAGCGCTGCCGCGACTGGGAGAATCGACCGGGATTTTGGTGAGATAGGCTTCCGCCTTGGCGAGTTGCTTGGTTTGAATCATGAACGGAATGAGCGTGTTGAGGGCTTCTTCCGCTTCGGTGTATTCGGCCCACTTCTTGGTTATGTACTCGCAGATTTGCACGACGCGATCGGACTCGAACGTTTTGTCTTCGTCGGTGCTCTCGGCGTAAATCTTGACATACGCCGCCATGGCGATCTTGGCGCATTGTCGGGCGCCAGGACTCTCGGGATAACGGCGCGCGACATACTCGCCAATGAGAGCCGCGCCGTAATAGTCTTCCCGCAGGTACGACAGGTAACATAAGTAATACTGCACGAGGTTGAGTCGCGTCAGATCCGTTTCTTCATTGGCCATGCGAAGCGCTGCCTGAAACAAGCGGTAGGACTCCGTCTTGGCGGTATCGACGCTGGTCTTGGCAAGTTCCAGTTGGGCCCTGAGTTCTTCCTGGATTTTGGGGTCTTTCTCGGCCTTGATGCGGGCGGGGACGGCTTGCAGCACGAGTTGCGAGGTCCGCATCAGGTCGAGTTGCTCTTTGGCCACCTCGAACGCCTCGTCGAAGGTCTTAGGCTGCGCGATCGCCTCCGGCGCAGTGCTGCCGACACCTAGCTTGGCGAGCAAGTCGCGGGCTTCCTTTTGATACTCGCCGGGGATTCCCGCCACGAACTTGGCAAGTTTGCGGGCCTCAGCCAATTGACCGTTGGCCTGCTTGGGATCCTTGGCCTTGAGTTCTGCGGCGTAAGCCTGCATTGCCTTGGCCAGGTTCAACCGCAGTTCGAGCCAATCGTTTTCTTTGGTTTCATTGGGTCGAACCTTATCGAGCCAGGCATTTCCCTTGGCGATGGCTTCCGCGTATTTCTTTTGGGAATCCGCGGACCAGCTCTTAATCGCCAAAAGCAAGGCTTTCGTCTTGAGCGTGCGGACTTCGTCGGCCGACTCCGGTTCTTCCAGCAATTCCGTAAAAAAGCTCAACGCTTCCTTGTCGTCCCCTAATTTCTGGAAGCAGCGGCCTTGATACATGCGGGCGTAGAGGCCGGCCACGCGGGTGCGGTATTTCTCATGGATTTCGCCATATTCTTTCGCGGCGGCGGTGAGGGTTTCCTTATACTTCGCGGGATCCTTCGCGACGGTGTCCGCCATTTCTTCCTTGATCAAGGCCGCGAGAAGCTGGGTTTGGAGGTAGTCCATGCGCAACGTATCGCGAAGTTCGACCGCCTTGGGGTCCGGCGGATTCGGGCCGAGCGCTTCGAGTTTCTTGGCGATTGCCTTTTGCGTGCTGTCAAACGAGGTGTAGGCTTCCTGATAGAGCTTATTGGCGTCCGCCATTGCCTTGGCATCGGAGGACTTCTTCGCGCGATCCACAATGATGCGCGCGCGCTCGACGTAGAGATTACCGATTTGCTGTTGCGCTGACGACGCCAAGGTGTGGTTCGGATTAGCCGCGATAAATTGCTGCAAGTTGTCCTGGGCTTCATCCAGTTGCTTAGCGCGAATCGCTGAGTCCCGCGTGGAGCGCGAAGCGTCGATCAGGGTCGTCCCCTTCTCGTAGAGCAGGGTCTGCTTCAGTTCGACCGGCGCCGCGGGGCTGTTCGCCATGATGTCGAGATAATCGAGGGCCGTGTCGTAATAACCCTTCGCCCGGAGCTGTTTCAGAAAATCACGAGCCGGTTCCGCGGCCGAACCAATCGCCGGCGTAGCGGCCAGGAGGGCGGAAGCGAGAAGCAGAATAATCGAACGACGCATGCTGGTTTCCCTTCCTCGTTCCGCGGCGGGCGCGGAGCATGGACTGTGGACGTACGGATGGACTGTGAAGCAAGAGCTGACGGAGACGGTCGTTTCTAGCGAATGCGGCGGAGGAGAGCGGTCGACGAACGCCAACAGCGACACCAAGCCTTAGTATTTTAGATTATAGTGTCCAAGTGAAGCCTGCAACCTCGTTCGCGAGTTCCGCAACCTCTACGCTTGTGGGTAAGGCGGATCGTATCGCCTTAGGGAACGGATGAATCGGGTACGACGCGTTGCGTGCGTAGTCGCTCGGCGGCTTCGATGAAGCGGACGAATCGTTGGTAACTTTCGGACTCGGCCAGGCGCGGATTCACCCGACTGGCGACAAGCTGGACCCGCTCCAAGGCGCGGGCACGCGACCCCTGAAACGGCGATTGTTTCAATACTTCGCCCGTCTCCGCGGCAATCGCGGCCGCTTGCAGCGCGAGCGGCGCCTCCGCAAACGAAGGGGCGAATTGTAGCCGGCTAATGCGCTGAATGACGTGCCGCACTTCGCCCGTCGTAGGCTCGCGCCACTGCGCCGTGGCGATGGCCACGTCGTCCTGACTGTTGGGACGGAGCCAGAGCTCAACCAATCCGCCGACGGCCTCACCGGCGTGTAAGTCGAGCGACGCCACGACAGGCGCTAGTCCGGCCAGACGCGACGGTTCATGCCCGACCAGGCGATATGCGGCGACCGCGCGAGGATCGAACGTGAGCGTGAGCGTGACCTCGCTAGCCAGCACGGTGGAGCGGCCGAGAAGTTCGTCCGTTAGCAGCCAGCGGCCTTCCTGCTGATTCCGCGCCCGGTGCAACTGGGCTTGCGAAGCCTGCGCCAAGGCGAGCAGTTGCGGGTCCGGTTCGGGGCCATCCCCCAAGTCGATGATGGTCCACTGCACACCCCGCTCGCGCAGTTCGCTCATCAACTGGCCCAGCGCCTCTTGCGTGTCGCGCGACAGATTAGCTCGTCCGTCGGTCAGCAGCACCAACTTACGTTGAATATTTGGCTGGGACACTTCGCTCATCGCCAGCGAAGCCGCGCGTTGGATGGCCGCGGCCAAGTTCGTTCCGCCGGCCCCTTTCAAGGAATTAAGCATGCCTCGCAGTTCACGAATCTCTTCACGTCCCACCGCGGCGATCTCGAAATCGTGCCGTTCATTAAAGAAGAGGAGCGACAGCCGATCCTCGGGCCCCAACTGGTCGAGCATCGTGAGCAGGGAAGCGCGGGCGGTATCCATTCGTCCCGCGAGATTCATACTCGTCGAAATATCCAGCGCGACCGTCAAATACATCGGCGCGCGCTGCGCCGCGGGAATGTCGCCGACGGCCACGTTCACCTGCAACAGTTGTGCACCCGCCTTGCCGAAGGGAGAGGGGCCCGCCGCAGCGCGCAGCGCGACTTCACCAGGTGCGGGGCTTTGGAGCGGAACTTGCAGCGCGGCGAGAAAATCCGCGACGTGCATTTCGTCCGCTTCAGGCCAGCGACCAGCGCGGAGGCTGTCCCAGGCAGCGCGCATGCTTGTGGTGTCGCGCGAGAGTGGAATTTGGAGCGTGCACAGCTCAGGTGAGGTCGGAGCAACGACTGGATGCACGCCTTCTTTCAACAGAAACTGCCGATCAAAGTCGCGCGACAACGATGGCCGTAGCCCGCTGAAGGACGGAGCGCGTAGCGTTTCCAATGGCGGGAGACGGTCTTGGGCGTCGCTCGGCGAACCCAACAAGCCGTACCGCAAAAGCAACAAGTCTTGCCAAGGCTGCCAGCCGGAGGCCAACTGCGACTGTACTTCTTCCACCGGCGAAAGCGGCACGCGATCAGGAGTGAAACCGACCAGGCTCGCCGGAATGGTCGGCACGGTCAGCACCTCCGGCAGGGGACGTTCGCGCTGAATGGGGGCGATAGGATCAAGCGAAACAAAGGAGGTTGGGAATTCGCTCTGCAAACGGACGGGATCTTCATCAAGGTCGATCCAAGCGAGTTCTGGCCGCGGCGCCGGTTGAAAGGTCGCTAGCCAGACGCCTAGCAGGCCATAGTAACCACTCCCCAGCATTAGCATCAGCAGCGCCGCCACGGCCCACTGGCGAATTTGCCTGCGGCGCGTTTCCCAGGGAATGGTTCGCAGGCTCGCGAGCAGTGAACGGGGAACTGCAATATCGATTAGTTCCGCGTCGATCTGCTCATTGAGCGCCGCGGTCGCGACGACCTGCTGAATGCGATCGACCAACCGGCTCGGCACGGCAATGTCGCACAACTGTTCGTCGATCGCCGCGTCCGGCAAGTACGCCAGCGCGCCATCGCTCTGCGAGAGGTGCTGCTCGACCGGAGCATTCGCCGCGATTTCCTCCAAGCGCGCCAAGAGCCCGACGGGAAGGGGAACTTCCCGCAAGCGGCGGTCGAGTTGGGAATCGAAAGAATCGTTCATGAACCGGGTTTACCAGGTCTTACAGGACATCGGACTTGGCCGCTTCCAGGAGGTATTCGCGGAGCCGCGCTCGGGCGCGGCTGACACGCGAGAGGACCGTACCGAGCGGGATGCCCAGCAGGTCCGCGGTTTCTTGGTGGGTCAATTCGGCAACCACCACGAGCAACAACGTCTCGCGGAGATCGGCTGGAAGGCGGGCCAAAGCGGATTGCATCTCATCGGTATATTCGCCAGCTAACGGGTTCTCGGGTGGAACTTCAATTTCGATCGCGTCGGAGCTCGTCACCACGCCTTCGCGCGGACGCCTTCGCCAACGGTCCACTACGCGCCGCCGTAAGATCGAAGCCAACCAGGCGCGATCCCCACGGCCAGACTGGTAGCGCTCGCGGCTCATCCAAGCCGACCGAAACGTCTCTTGCAGCACATCCTCCGCCTCGTGACGGTCTCCGCACAAGCGGAAAGCCATGCGATACAGAGACGGTGCGTGTTCCGAGACTAATGCGTTAAATTCCGCCTGCGACAACGCCAAGGCAGACCTCACAATATGACGGTGTTGCACTACCCGCGACGTCGAGCGGGCGCGAACATGGGTAAATTCGGCCGCCGCTGCGAAAACTATTCCCAGGGAACAGTTCACGGCGGCGTCGGCGATGTAAGCGTCTTCCAGAACAGACGTTACGTCGCCAACACAGAAAAACGATGAGAGCGGACATCTTCATCCTACGGCGAGCGGAATCCTCAAGGCAAGGATTTTACGGGCAATAATTCGCGCAAAACGGGCCGAATGGATGGGTGAGCTGTTGCCGCTTGTGTTGCGCGTCACCGCGAAATCTCGCCATCCCCGCGGCCAAACTGATACAATACGCCATGAACCCCCTTTTCGACCAATCAAAGCACTTTGTAATGCGCAACGACCCCACGCCCTCTCACACTAATCGCCGGCGACTGAAACCGCCCCCGAATTACAATTCGCGGGCCGTGCAGCTCAAGCTGTTCGTTGTGGTCGCGGCCTGCATGGGCGTGTTGTGGTTGGTGGTGGAAGCCGCTAAACCAGACTTTTGGCGGGGACTCTTCGGCGAACCAACGGCCGCCGTGCCGGCCACCGACCCGGCGGACGAAGTCAACACGCGGCTAGCGAGCTTGATCGGCGAAGAGCCACTCGAAGCCGGAACTGTGCGGATCATGGATCCGTTTCAAGGCCGTGCCGCCGATGCCAACGCCGCGGCGCTCGACCCCGTCGCCCGCTCGCGCGCTGATGGTTGGTCGGCCCTCTATCGGCAGGCGACTAGCGATGAACGCTCGCTCATGGCCCAAGCGTTCAAGTACGCCGACGAGCAGAAAACATTGTCCGGCTCCGCTGCGGCCGCTTGGAACGACTGGTTGACGCGCATGGATCAATTCTGGAGCGGGTACATTAGTCACGCCAAGCAGGCGCTGGAAAATGAGCGCAGCGAGTTGAAGCCCGACGAACTAAGCGGCTGGATGCAAGTACTCGACCAGGTCGGGGAAGCCTGGCAAGCGGATCGCGCCGCCCTGGCCTCGCTGGCGCAGGCTCCAGAGCCCAAAAGTGAGGCTCAGGCCGCGGATCAAGAGCGCTTGGCCACGCTGCAACATCGTTGGGAACGGATGGCGCTCGCGGCGATTGAGGACGACACCGTGCATCGCCCCGGCGAGAGCGACGCCTGGTTCCGACTCTGCGACATTTTGAACACGACGAGTTCCGCCGAATTGGAGAAGCAACCGGCGGAGCAAGTGAACTATGTGCAGATGTTCAAGCAACCGGAGCAATATCGCGGCAAGCTGGTGCGCTTCAAGGGACGTGTCATGCAGGCGAAACGGATTGCGGCGGTGGATAACGTCTACGGAATCGAGCATCAATACATCCTCTGGATTCAGCCCGACGGCGGCCCCAAGTCTCCCATCGTGGTGTATGCGCTCGGCTTGCCGCCTGGATTTCCAGAGGTGACGGACGCCAAGGCTTCCGGCGGATATGTCAAAATGCGTGAAGATGTCGAAGTGACCGGCTACTTCTTCAAGCGTTGGGCGTATCGGGCCCAAGACGGCATCAATACCGCGCCGCTGGTGCTCGCGAAAGTTCCCGTTTGGATTCCGAGCGCCGATCTTTCCACGCGGGGCGATCCCCTTCCCACGACCTGGGCCTTTATGAGTTGGGTCTTGGTGAGCGCCCTGTTTGGCGTGGTAGTCGCAGTCGTGGCGTACGCGCGTAGCCGGATCGCGTCGCGGGCGGTGACAAGCTTTCAAACTTCGCCGGCGGCGCAGCGCGAGCGCGAACAGTCGCTCGATAATCCTCCCGCCGGTCCTAGCGTCAGCGAGGCTTTGCAAGCCTTGGAGGAGCGCGACCGGGAAGTTAACAAGGGGCCTGACGGTGAGTAATGCCTGGCCGCGTCTGATCGTAGCAAGCTGTCTGGTGAGCCTGGCGGCAAGCTGCCCTGCTTGTGGACAACTATTCGCTCAAGAGCCAGCAGCCGAGCAACCGCCGCCGGTGAAAGTGAGCGGAGACTTGCCGTGGCAAAAGCGCAATGGCGCGCCGAGCCAAATGCCCAGCATCACGCCGCAAGCAATGCTCGATTTGTACGGGATCGACGCCAGCCACTTGCAAAGTTTCATCGATGGCCGGCCACTCGTGGTCGATGAAGATGAGACGTTGGTCAAGCTAATGTTCCGGATGCCCCGGCTCGAACCGCCGCAGTGGGAAGCGTGGTGCGCGACAGAAGTTCCGTGGAACTTGCTGCGCGATGAGCCGAGTAAACATCGCGCGGATTGCTTTATATTGAACGGTCGCGCGACCGCCGTAAAACGCGTGGAGATCTTAAAGGAACTCGTTCCGCGGTATGAGTTCGACCATTACTACCGCGTGACGCTGATGGTCGACGGCCAGACGAGCCCGGTGGTGGTCAACGCCCGTACGATTCCAGACGCCTGGGGCGACGCTTCCACGCTCGATGAACGGGTGCGCGTGCAGGCGATGTTTTTGAAAGCAGGCGAACCGGCGGAGAGCGGGACGCCGTTATATTTCGCCGCGGCGCGCATCGGTTGGTTTCCAGATCGCGTCAACGAAGCGTTGCATGTTGATTCGAGCCTGGTCTGGCTTGCGCAGCAAGGCTTCGACGTCGCGTTATTCGACGACGTGCGAGGCAGGAACGTGAGCGCGATTAGCGCCAGCGAAGGCGAAGCTTTTTATACGTTGCTTGCATTGTTCCAGAAACTCCCCGCGGCGGCGCTCGCCAAGATGCCGGCGCAACCGTTGGATCTGCCGCTGTTGCTGACCACGCCTGAGAAAGCGCATGGGGAAGTGGTCGAGACCAGTGGCACGGCGCGCCGCGTGCAGAAAATCTCAGTGCCGGAAGCATTTCAGAAGCGACTAGGAATTGATCATTATTACGAGATCGATTTCTTCATCCCGCTCGACAATCAAGCGGTCCGACTGGCGGCGACGAAAGGAAATGAAAACGCACCGACGTTTACAGAGGGTTTCCCCGCGGCCTTCTGCGTCGTGAAGTTGCCGCCGGAACTGGAAGTCGGCGAGAATATTAAAACGGAAATCAAAGTTCGCGGCGTTTTCTTCAAGTTGTGGGCGTATCAATCGGACTACGTCCAATCGTTTAACGAGAATATGAAGCAACCTGCGCCGCTGATGATCGGCGCGACTGCGGAAGTTATCGCGCAGCAAGATCCGATCGAGTGGGGTACCTTGATGCCGGCCTTGGCGCTGGTTGCGATCGTGGGCGGGGCGATGATTACGTGGATCACCGTCCTCCGCCTGAGTCGGAACGACATCGCCTTCGAGCGCAAAGTGCTGCGCAAGTATACGCGCCCCCAGGAAAACTCCGGGGATGAATTCTTGCCGCCTAAGACGTAACGGCAACTTGTCAGGCTAACGGTAGTGTTTTCGCTGTCCCTGTTGCAACAAGCGAATGATTCTGCTGCGAATCGCCTGGGTTTTTGGCGTCTTTCACTCGTCGTGCAGCGCGTCAAGCCCCAAGGGGGCCTGCTTGCCCACTTGACTATCGCCCCAAGACGCTCATATTCGATGCTTTGCGTGATTGAATTCTGACACCTCACCACTGCATAGCGGGAGTTTAGCAATCATGGGTCGTGCGAAAATAACCATTGTCGGCGCTGGAAACGTGGGAGCGACCTGCGCTCATTGGTGCGCCGCCGGGGAACTGGGCGATGTCGTGCTCGTCGATATTCCGGCCACGGAAGACATGCCCAAAGGGAAGGCGCTCGACCTGATGCAAGCCTCGCCCATCATGGGCTTCGATGCCAACATCGTCGGCACGACCAACTACGCGGACTCGGCGAATAGCGATGTCGTGGTGATTACCGCCGGCATTCCCCGCAAGCCGGGCATGAGCCGGGATGATTTGTTGGCGACCAACGCCAAAATTGTAAGTGCGGTGACGGAGCAAATCAAAGCGACCAGCCCCAATGCCGTCATCATCGTCGTCAGCAATCCGCTCGACGCTATGGTGCAACGCGCGTTGCAGGTCAGCGGTTTTCCCGCCAGTCGCGTGATTGGCCAGGCCGGCGTGCTTGATACGGCTCGTTATCGCACTTTCTTGGCGATGGAACTGGGCGTAAGCGTCGAAGATATTTCCGCCCTCTTGATGGGCGGCCATGGCGATACCATGGTGCCGATGCCGAGTTGCACGTCGGTCGGCGGCATTCCGATCACGCGGTTGCTTTCCGAATCACGTTTGAACGAAATCGTGCAGCGCACACGCGATGGCGGCGCGGAGATTGTGAAGCTGCTCAAGACCGGCAGCGCCTATTACGCTCCCGCTGCCGCTGTGGCGCAAATGGTGGAAGCGATCGTGCGCGACAAGAAGCGGCTGATTCCCTGTGCTGCTTATTGCGATCAGGAATACGGCGTCGGCGGATACTATGTCGGTGTCCCGGTGATCTTGGGAACCGGCGGCGTCCAAAAGATTGTCGAGATTGAACTCAACGCGCAAGAGAAGGCCGATTTCCAGAAGAGCGTTGATGCCGTGAAGTCACTGGTCGCAACCATGAACCAGCTCATGAGCGCCGCCTAAATTACCTGCCAGTTGCTGCGTTCCCTGTGTAGACGCTTTGGCCTGCCTGTTTTGCGCAGCTTGACGTTGACACTTTCGCCGCTCTTTCCTAAAAACCTCGCCCAGGCAAATTGTTCGGCCCATTGGGTCGGACTCTTGCCTGCAAGTTGGCTCCCCATGGTCGGGCAATGTCTTTAGCGGGCAATGTGCCGAATTCGCGAGTCCCACGCTGAGCTTGGAATTTTACCCATGAATCGATTGCAACCGCTGGCCCCACAAGCGCTTTCCTTGGGCATGGCGAAAGCAGACACGCCGATGCTTGTGGAGCAAGGCGTTTTTCAGCGTGAAACCGGCGGGCAATCGCCCTACGCCTTGTTTGTGCCCATTCACTACGAGGCGAACTACGCCTATCCGTTGGTCGTCTGGCTCCATGGCTCAGGCGATAACGAACGACAATTGCAGCGCATCATGCCGCTGGTCAGTTTGCGTAATTATGTAGCGGTGGGACCGCGCGGCGCCAGCGCTAGTCGTGGCGGTCGCGGTGGTTTTTCGTGGCGCCAGGACACTGCGGATATTGCCCGCGCCGAGACCGCGGTCTTTCAATGTATCGACCGTGTGAGCGCCCGCTTTCACGTCGCGCCCCAGCGCATCTTCGTCGCAGGCTACGCCGATGGCGGCACCATGGCGCTCCGTTTGGGATTGCGCTATCCAGACCGTTTCGCGGGGGCGTTATCGTTGGGGGGCGGATTTCCCGAAGGGCATGCACCGCTAGCACGCCTGGCGTCCGCCCGTGGCTTGCCGCTATTCATGGCGAGCGGCCGGGACTCGCAAAACTATTCCATTGAAGATTGCTGCCAGGAACTACGGTTGTTTCATGCCGCCGGACTTTCTGTCACTTTGCGGCAATATCCTTGTGCGGATGAGATCGTGACGAACATGCTGAGCGACATGGATCGCTGGATGATGGAGCACGTCACCGGCATGGAGCACACGCCCGAGCCGGAATGCCCGCCGCGTGGGGAATTCAATTAGGGGCTGCGATCGGCCTCTTTTCTTTGTCCGTCATTGTACGCTGCACCCCTGAAGCGATCTTGGCTCGCGCCGCTGCAATGGCGTCTCGACGGGACTCGCGTTGACAGCGCCTGTTTCTTTTCGGTACAAGCTCCCGGCAATTTCCTCGTCGCCGCGCGCCAAGACACGCGCCCTGCTAGCTCCAGTCTGCGCCCCGTGGCCAGCGAGCAGCGGGAAGAACGTCACTGCACACGGACCATCACTGCTCACAGACCGTCATGGCCGATTCGCCTCCCAATGCGCCGCAGTCGCCAGCGAAGCCTTCGCTGCCAAGCCGCTTGCGCGCTAGCGCACTTGCGCTGCGGAAAGCCATTTCGCTGCGGCCGATCTGGGCGGCGATTCGCGCCCGGCCGCGGATCGCGCTTGTCGTCGGCGCCGGCGGCGTGGTGGCTATGATCGGCTGGTTGCTGTTCATAACTTTATTCTTCTTCGCCACGAAACCGCCCGCCGCAGCGCTAACGATGCAAGACGCGCTCCGCGCGCTGCAGCAAGGGAACGTCGCGGAAGCGCGACGACTCGCCGGCGAATTGCATCGCGCCGACCAACTCTATTTCGACGAGCGCGGCGGCCCTGCGTTTATCTACGGCGCGGCGATGGCCCACGATGCGCGCGAATGTCCCTATCCCGACGACCAGCGCCGCATGTATTTAATCGCCGCGCGCTATCTCGATACAGCTTACCGGCAAGAATATGCCACCTCGCTGACCGCCGAAGGCTTGTTTCTACTCGGTGAATCATGGCACCACGCCGGTCGGTATGCGCGCGCGCTGCCGCTGCTCACCGCGGCGCTCAAGCGTCGTCCTCAGAACGCGACCGAGGTGCATCGACTGTTAGCGAGCGCTTACTATCGCGACGCTAATCCGCAATACAAATTGGCGCTCGAACATTTGCGTAAATATCTGGCCGATCGCATGCTCACGCCGGCGCAGCGACATGCCGGGCAGTTGGAAGAGGCGCGCATCTTGATCGATTCCAACCAGGCGCACGCAGCGGAACAGGTGCTTGCGGCCATTCCCAGCGACACGCCGCTGGCCTCGGCCGTAAAGATTCTCAAAGCCCGCTTAATCATGGAACAAGCGGCGCCGCGAACTTCCCATTCGGACCAGCCGGCCGCTGAGGCGGAAGCCGAGCAAGCGCGGTGGCGAGCAGCGATTGAACTGCTGCGTTCACCACCGGGTCGTGATGAGACGAGCATACAAGCACAACGCGAAGCTCAATATCTCTTAGGATTGTGCTACTTAGCGCTCGCGGACTATCGCGCCGCCGAAGATCAATTTTCCCGCGCGCGGCGACTCAACTTGGGAACGCCGGAAGGAATTGCCGCCGCGCTGGAAGAGGCTGACTTAGCGCGTCTGCAAGGCAAGGACGAGTCGGCCATCGAGCTCTATCGCCAACTGCTGCGCGATATTGGCGACTTGCGCGACTATTCCAATCCGTGGCTGCCGCTCGACACGCTCCGCAATCGACTGCTAGCGACCTATCGCTATTACCGCGACGCCGACAAACATCCGGTCGCGATTGAATTCATCGGATCATTATCTCCAATACTCACGGAAAATCGCTTGCTGGAGCTGCAGGGGGAGGCTTATCGCCATTGGGGCGAGCGCTTGGCGGCGCTGGCGGAAACGGGACCGCGAAGCGATCGCGAACCGACCCTGGAGATCGCCCGACAGAAGTTTCACCTTGCGGCCGAACACTACTATCGCTTGGCGCGGCGGTCGCTCGCGGAGCCTGCATATCCCGACTATCTATGGCAAAGCGGTGAGTGCTACGAGCTGGCGCAAGACTTTCATCGCACGGTGCGCGTCATGCGCTTGCACCTGGAACAGAGCCAGCGCGAGCGCCGCGCGAACGCCTTGTTGGCGATCGCCCAGAGCGAACTGGCGCTCGGCAACTTACAAGCTGGATTGACCGCCGCCCAGAAGGTGCTCGAGGATGCAAAGCATCCGCTGTCCTATCGCGCTCGCATCGTCGCGCACAATATTTACCTGGAACAGAACGACTTTCCTAGCGCTCGCCGAATGCTCCTCGACAACCTCGAGCATGAATCGCTCACTCCGCAAAGCGTGGAGTGGCGAGATTCGCTCTTCGCACTCGGGCAACTCCTGGCCCGCCAGGGACTCGAACTCGAGGCGGACAGTCGTAAGCAAGGCGTGGACAGCGACAATCCTGACGAGCAGCGCGCTGGACTCAAAGTGCTGGAACAAGCGGCGAGCGTCTTCCACGAGGCCCTGCTGCGGTTGAGTGAAGCGCTCGAACGCTATCCGGACGATCCGCAAGTCAACGCGGCACGCTATGCGCTGGCGGAGTCCTACCGCCATGCCGCAAAATGGCCGCGCAAACGAATCCCCACGATCTCGATCGAGTCGACGCGCGCCGCGCTCGCGCGCCAAATGCAAGACGAACTGGACGCCGCCCACAAGCAGTATGGCCGGCTCCGGCAAGATCTCAACGCCCTGCAGGACCAACGGCCGCTGACCGAGCGCGAAAGCGAACTCCTGCGGAACTGCTATTTTCTGCAGGCGGATGTGCTGTTTGACCTGGCGCGATACGACGAAGCCATCGTCGCTTATTCCAGCGCGTCCAACCGCTATCAACAACGCCCGGAGGCGCTCGAAGCGCTGGTGCAAATCGCCGCTTGCGACCGCAAGCTCGATCAGCCGGCCATGGCGCGCGGAACCGTGGAGCAGGCGAAAGTCGTGCTGCGGCGGATACCAGAGGACGCGGACTTTGGCCAGACGACGCGCCACGAGCGGCAAGACTGGATTACGCTCTTGGATTTTCTGGGAACCTTATGAACCTTCTTATGAAAAGCAGTTGATGTGAACCCGTTATCGACCGAGCGACTTAGCCAACTCATTACCGCCAAGCACGAAGTGCTGACGCAGCTGCGCGCGCTGGCCGATCGGCAGTTCGAGGCGCTCGCGAGCGACGATGTGGATCGGCTGCTGACGATATTGGCCCAAAAGCAAAAGCTCCTGAATCAGTTGCAAGGTTTGGAGCGGCTGATCGACCCTTTTCATCAGCAGGATCCCGAGTCGCGCGCGTGGCCTTCGCCCCAAGCTCGGCGCGAGTGCCAACTGTTGGCGGATCGGGCGAGCGTGCTGCTCACGGAAATCGTCGCCCTGGAGCAAGCCGCGAGCGCCAAGGCGGTCGAGACCCGCAACCATACAGCGATGCAACTAGCAGAAGTCAACAGCGCCTTGGCGGCGCGTGAGGCCTATGTTTCGCCGCCAGCGATGGCCCATGGCGGACTCGATCTACTGTCGGAGACATGAATATGGAACCACAGCCTCGGTTGCGCATCCTACGCCCGGACGCGGACGACTCGTCGAGCGCGCCCCTGCCCTGCAGCGACGATCTCGACCTCGTCACGTTGTTGGCGGCCTGGCAAACAGCAACCGACAAATTGCAGCACACGCATCAAGCGCTGCGCGAGGAAGTGAAACGTCTGACGGACGAACTCGAAGCGAAGAACCGTGAACTCGCGCGGAAGAATCGGCTGGCTGATTTGGGACAAATGGCGGCGCACGTCGCGCACGAAGTCCGCAACTCCTTGGTGCCGATGACGCTCTACCTCAGCTTGCTCCGGCGGCGTTTGGATCAAGACCGAGGGAGCGTCGATGTGATTGACAAAATCACCAGCGGTCTGGGCGCACTGGAAACCACCGTTGATGATCTCTTAACCTTTACAGCCGATCGTGAGCCGCGCTGTAGCACCGTCGCTGTTGGCGGCGTGTTGCAAGAAGTGCTCGAAAGTTTGCAGCCGCAATTCACGGCGCAACAGATCACCTGCCGCGTCGAAGTCGCTGCCGCCGTTCATTTGCATGTGGACCGGGAGATGTTCCGCCGCGCCTTACTCAATCTCATCCTCAATGCGGTCGATGCCATGCCCAGTGGCGGCGAATTGGTCGTCACGTCCTGGACGAGCGAGGGCGGCTTGGAACTCGAAGTCGCGGATAGTGGTGCTGGCATCCCCGCCCAAGCGCTCGAGCGGATCTTCGATCCGTTCTTCACCACCAAACGCGAGGGGACCGGCCTGGGGCTGGCGATTGTGCAACGGATTGCTGAAGCGCATGGCGGCGAGATTCGCGTCACGAATTGCCCCGAAGGGGGCGCGGCCTTCACGCTTCGGTTTCCCCATTTCGCAAAGGAACGCGCAGCATGAGCGGAAAACGCAACGACGAGCGAGCCCCGGCAGTCGGCCACGTGCTGGTAGTGGACGATCACACCCAGTCGCGGGAATCCATGGCGGACATCTTGCGGCAGGCTGGACATCGCGTTCGGTGCTGCGCGAGCGCTTCCGAAGGGCTCGCCGTGCTCGCGAGCGATGCAACCTTGGACGTAATCTTGACGGACTTGCAGATGCCAGGCATGAGCGGGCTCGAATTCATTCGGGAAATTGAAAAGCGGCGAATCGAGGCGCAGGTCGCCATGGTCACGGCCTATGCTTCGGTCACGACGGCCGTGGAAGCGATGCGACACGGGGCGTTCGACTACATTGAGAAGCCGTTCAATGTCGAGCAGTTAGAAACGCTCGTCGCTCGCGCGCTCCGCCAGGCTGCGACCGGTTCCAAGCGGGCGTCGATGCCGGCCACGCATTGCAGTCGTCTGCCGCTGATGATCGGCGATAGTTCCCCGATGCAGCAACTGCGGCGTTTCCTGGATAAAGTCGCCCCCACCAACGAGACCGTGCTGATTACGGGAGAAAGCGGGACAGGCAAGGAGCTGGTCGCGCGCTATTTACATTCGGCCAGTTTGCGGGCGAGCGGCGCGTTTGTGGGGCTTAACTGCCCCGCCTTGTCGCCGCATTTGATGGAGAGCGAACTGTTTGGTCACGAGCGCGGCGCGTTCACGAGCGCCGACGCGCATCGCATTGGCCGCTTTGAACTTGCAGATCACGGCACGCTGCTGCTGGACGAAATCACCGAGATGGAGTTGACGTTGCAAGCCAAATTGCTGCGCGTGCTGCAAGAGCGAACTTATGAGCGCGTGGGGTCAAGTACGACGCGGGAAGTCGATGTGCGCGTGATTGCGTCGACCAATCGCAACTTGCGTGAAGAAGTCGCTGCCGGTCGCTTTCGGGAGGATCTGTATTTTCGTCTGGCGGTGGTGCCGGTGGAAGTTCCGCCGCTCCGGCAAAGGGGGGAGGATGTGCCGCGCCTCGCTCAATATTTTCTCGCCGCCGCCGCGGAGCGCCTTCAGCGGCCAACGTGTGAATTGAGCGCGCCCGCAATCGAACTGCTCAGTGCGCACCGTTGGCCGGGGAACGTGCGGGAGTTGGAAAACCTGATGACCCGCGTCACGGTGCTAGCAACTGCGGAGCAAATCACGGCTGACGACCTGGCCCCCTGGCTGCGCGGCGAAACGAAAGAACCGGCGGCAGCCAATATTCCCCGCGATGACATTGCCGGCGAGCGACTGGATCATATGGAGCGACGCTTGATCGAAGCGACGCTGGAGAAATTCCAAGGCCACCGCGGCAAGACGGCGGAAGCGCTGGGGATCGGAGTACGGACGCTAACCAACAAGATGCGGGCGTACGGCTACGCCCCTCACGACCGGAGCTTTGCCCGTGCGACTTAATCGGCAAAACGTGCCGGGACTGTTCGGCAAGAATTGCAGGGACGGCAACTCGAACTCATGGCGCCTGGCGCCACGGCGCAACGATTGCCAGCAATCCAGCGATGGCACACTGATTGCATGATGAACCAGTGAAGGATGTCCTATGATTTCCAATTTATTCGACGCGACGACGTTGCCTGTCTTGCAGGAAGTGGTGGGCTTCGCCCAGGCACGGCACAACGTGCTTGCCGGCAACCTGGCGAACTACGGCACGCCGGGCTATCACGTGCGCGACCTTTCGACGGAGAACTTTCAGCAGCGGCTGAAAGAGGCGCTCGAGGCGCGCGACCGGTCGCGGACGTCCCTCTCGCCGGGACTTGCTAGCGGCGAAGTCGATAGCAAAATGCGGCGCGTCCGCGAGTCGTTTCAAGACATTCTCTACCACGACAACACCAACGTAAGCCTCGAACACCAGGTCAATGAAGTCAACAAAAACCAACTGCTGCACAGCCTCGCCATTCAGGTGATGACGAGTCAGGTGCGGCTGCTGCAAACCGCGGTGAGCGAACGTGTGTGACGGATGCCAGCAGTTCCCTGGCCAGCCCCAAAACTGATAGCGCGTTGAGAAGGACAAATAGTTATGATGCCCGCCCTGGATATCAGCACGAGCGCCCTGGTGGCACAGCGTTTGCGCATGAACGCCATTTCCAGCAATCTGGCGAATATGTCGTCGACGCGGAACGAGAACGGCGAGATTGAACCGTACCAGGCACGCTACGTGGTGCTCCAGACCGACGATAGTTTGAAGACCGCACAAGGCGCGGTGGGAGTGAAAGTTGCTTCCGTCGAGACTGAAACGGTTGAACCGCGATACAAATATGAGCCGGGAAATCCGCTGGCGATCAAGTCCGGCAAGTGGAAAGACTATGTCGCCTATCCGGCGGTCAACATGACAACGGAGATGGTCGACGCGCTCGAAGCTTCTCGCGCCTACGAAGCCAACATTGGTGTGATGGAAATGTCCAAGGCCATGGCCCAGCAAACGCTGCGGATCCTGGGATAACCGTTTTTCAGGGAGCAACGCATAGATGTCGCGCATCGGTGGTTTGTCGATCACGCCTCCCACGTCGCCGACGCTCCCCACGTCGCCTGGACTCGCGCCGACGGAAGCCGGCGAGAAGCCTGCGTTCAAGAACTTTCTGATCGAATCGCTCGAGCAAGTTAACGCGATGCAGGCGGATGCCGATCGGGCGGTAGAAACATTGATGACCGGCGGCGACGCCAATCCGGCTGAAGTCCTCTCCGCCGTACAAAAGGCCGATTTGACCTTTCGCATGATGATGCAAGTCCGCAACAAACTGGTTGCCGCCTATCAGGAGATTAAGGAAGTCCGCATTTAGTTGATTTTACGCTTGTTCGGGTAGACTTCACGCTCCGCGTGCAGGATGCATCGCGCGGAGCGAGATGGCTGCTCACTATTGACCTTGCGAGGGACGTCCACGGATGGACTTTCTCAACAAAGCTTACGGACAACTCACGGACCTGTTCCGCTCGATGACGCCTGCGGCGCGCATCACGGCGGCGCTGTTGGTCTGCGCGATCGTCATCAGCTTGATGTACCTGTTCCGCACGAACACATCCTCCGCGGACGAGTTGTTGCTCGGAGGAAGAGAGTTCAGCAGCGCAGAGATCGCCGCGGCCGAAGCCGCGTTTGCACAAGCTAAACTGGCGGGGTCGGAGATTGTCGGTAACAAGATCCGAATTCCCCGGGGTCAAAAAGCGGCCTACCTGGCGGCGCTTGCCGAAAACAACGCGCTGCCGGAAGACTTTGGCACGATGATGTCGTCGGCCGTGGCGAGCGAAAACCCTTTTATGTCGAGCAAGTCGCTCGATTTGCGCGTGCAAGCGGCGAAACAGCGCGAACTAGCGCTCATCATCTCGCGCATGCGCGGCGTCGCCACTGCGACCGTGACGTTCGACGAAGTGGATAAGCCTGGCTTTCCCCGGCGGAAGGAAATGTCCGCCATGGTTGCGGTGCAACCAGCGCCCGGCGAAGAACTCACCGGCGACCAGGTGCGCTCGATTCGACATACCGTCGCCGCGGCCTATGCGGGACTCGATCGCAACAACGTCACCATTACGGATTTGTCTGGCCGCTCCTTCCCCGGTCTGACCGCCGACGGGCTGGGATCTGCCGAGGACAACCTCTACGCCGAAGCCAAACAACGCTACGAACATGATTGGCAGACCAAAATCTATGATCGCCTGCGCATGATTCCCGGCGTGGTGGTAGGCGTGAACGTCGATCTCGACCCGGAGATCATGCATCAGCTCACCAGCCACAAGCTCGATCCCAAGCCGGTCGCGGTGCAGTCCTCGGAGTCGACGGAAAACAGCACCTCCACGGGGCCCACCACCGCTGGCAGGCCGGGCGTTGTGCCCAATAGCATGGTCAACGCGCCGGCGGCGATTCGTCAAGACCGCGGCCCGCAGTCGACGACGGAACGAAACGACACGACGCAAGCCTCAATTGTCGGCCAAGACCGGATCACCTCGCGTCGCGCGCCGCTCACGCCGAAACAAGTTCAGGTCGTGGTGGACGTCCCTTACAGCTATTACCGCAAGGTCTGGGAGGAACGAAATCCGCCGGCCGCAGGCCAGGAACCCGTAACTCCCCCGCCGGCGGAACTCGACAAAATCGAAGTCGAAACGCGGAAGCGCATTGAAGACACGGTGGTGAAACTCTTGCCCCGCCCCGAGACCGGCAACGATCCGTTCATTCCGGTCATGGTGACATCGTTCCATGACCTCAGCCAGCCAGCGATTGCAGCGCCGAGCACCGCCGACATCGCGACCACCTGGCTCGCCGAAAATTGGCAAACCGTCGCCATGCTGCTGCTAGGCGGCTTCGGTTTAGTGCTCTTGCGAGGGCTGGTCAAAGCACCTGCCGCGCCGCCGCGGACCACGGCCCCGGAGAGCGCGACGGAACAGCCAGTCGCTACGAATGACTCCGACGAAGATGAAGCAGCAGACACGCTCAACATGCCCCAGCGCCGGTTCACGACGAAGGGGCCAACTCTCCGCGATGAGCTGCGCGAAATGGTGAAGGAAGACCCCGACGCCGCCGCGACGGTACTTAAAGCCTGGATCGGGGACGCTGCCTAGTCGACAAATCCTGCATATTTTCGATTATCAACACGACAAACTCGGAATGACTTCCACAGAAACCAGCTAATTATGGGTTCGATACCTGCTCAACTTCGCAAAGCGGCCATTCTAGTGAGCGCGCTGGATGACGCTGCCGCGGATGCGCTGCTCGACCAATTGAGCGAGGCCGAAGCGCAACGGGTGCGAATGGTGCTTGTTGAGTTGGAGGATGTGGATGCCGCGGAGCAGGCGGCGGTGATCCGTGAGTTTCTCGGTCCGCGGGCGACGAAGTTGACCGATAGCACCGCTGGCGTGGAATTGGAACTATCGACCGCGAGCCGGCGCGATGCATCGAGCCCTCGCCGGACGAGTGGCCAGACCACCACTACCTCCGCACAGCCGTTTGAGTTCTTGAGCCAGGCGGCGGCGGAGCAAGTCGCGCCGCACTTAATGCGTGAGCATCCGCAAACGATCGCCGTGGTGCTGGCGCATCTGCCGCCGCGGCGCGCGGCAGAGATTGTTCAGCAGCTTCCTGTGGATGTGCAAACGGAAGTGCTCACGCGCGTGGGGCGCATTGAAGAAATGAATAGCGACGTCGTGCGAGATGTGGAACGAGGGCTTGAAGCGGTCCTCGCCCATGAACTAAAAACCACTCGCATGCAAGGCGCCGGCGTGGCCGCGCTCGAAGCGATTCTCGCAGCTAGCGGGGAGCAGCGGTCGCACATGGTTGATCGCGTCGCCCTCCACGATCGGCAATTGGCGCAGCAAATCCAGCAGGAAGAAAAAGAAACACCACGCCAGACAGCGAGAGAATCCACGCGCCCCGCGCCAAAAGCGGCTCCCACGCCGGAACTTCACCTACGGCAACCAGCCTTGCCGCGTGAAACGCCGCCGACTGTGAAGACGCCAAAAGCGACAGTCGCGACCGTGGAATTTGGTCAACTCCAAATGCTAGACGACCTGGCCTGGGCGCGCGTACTACGCGCCGCCGATTCACAAGTTGCTCTGCTGGCGCTAGCCGGTGCGCCGGCGTCCCTCGTACAGCGTCTGCTGCGACAGTTACCGCCGCGTGAAGCTCGCACGCTGGAACGCAAGATGGAACAGCTCGGCCCGGTACGCTTGCGGGATATCGAACGGGCGCAGCAGCAGCTCGCGCGGATCGCCGCAGAGCTGGCCGCCTTGGGAGAGATTCGCTTGCCCCGGCCCCGCGCTTTCGCCACCGCCGCCTAACGAGTGCTTGGTATGTCAGGAATCATCAAATCTGGAACCGCGCCGAGCCAGCGAGAGATCGTGGGGGCGGTTGCGTTTAACTACGATGACGTGACGTCAAAAGCCAATGCGTATCTTGCGGAAGTGAAAGCGGAAGCGGCGCAGATTCTCGCCCAGGCGGAGCAAGATGCGGCGCGGATTCGCAAACAGGCAGAAGCGCAAGGCCAGAAGGGCGCACACGAACTTGCGGAAAAGAGCGTGCAAGCGCGTGTCGATGCGCAAATCAAACAGCAGATGCAGACGGCGCTCCCCGCCCTGGAACAACTGATTCAAAGCCTGGCGGCAGCGCGTCAGCAGTGGCTGCAAGCGTGGGAAACCAATGCGGTGCGATTAGCCGTTGCGATGGCCGAGAAAGTGATTCGCCGCGAAGTCTTGCAGCAACCAGAGGTGACATGCGAATGGGTGCGTGAGGCGCTCGAACTGGCGAGTGGTTGCCAAATGGTGAAGGTGTATCTTCACCCCGCAGACCATGCGGCCCTCGGCGTTCAAATTCAGATGATTGCGAATCAAATCGCCCAACTGGCCCCCGCAGAGATTCTGCCCAACGAGACGATCGGTCCAGGGGACTGTCTCGTCCAAACGGAGTACGGCGAGATTGATCAGCGAATTGCGTCGCAACTCGCCCGCATTAAAGAAGAACTATTGTAATGCAGGACATCCTGGAACAACTCGAAACGCTCCTGCCGACGGCGCTCTCTGGCCGCGTGGTGCGGACCATTGGCATGACCGCCGCCGTCGCAGGACTCCCCGCGCCGGTCGGCGCGCTCGTGGAGATCGAACGTCAATCAGGCGGAGCGATACTAGGCGAAGTCATCGGCTTCGACAAATCGCTAACGCTTGTCTATCCCTTTGGCGAAGTCGCCGGACTACGCCACGGGAGCCGTGTGCGACTGAAGAAGACGACGCGGTTTCTGTCGGTGGGAGAACAACTCCTTGGTCGCATCGTCGATGCCCACGGCCGCGCCATCGATGGCCATTTGCCCCCTGTCTTGCGCGAACGGACCCGCCTGGAGCGCAAACCTCCGTCCGCGGTGGAACGCCCGCGCATCGACACGCCTCTCTCGACCGGCGTCCGCGCCATTGACGGGCTGTTGACGTGCGGGCGCGGGCAACGCATGGGCATTTTCGCAGGCTCCGGCGTGGGCAAAAGCGTCACGCTCGGCATGATGGCGAAGTACACCTCGGCCGATGTGAACGTGATTGGCCTGGTGGGCGAGCGAGGTCGTGAAGTCAACGAATTTTTGGAGCGCGACCTGGGACCGGAAGGACTGTCGCGGAGCGTCGTCGTCGTCGCGACGAGCGATGAACCGGCGCTCTTGCGTGTGCAAGCAGCGCTGACTGCGACCGCAATTGCCGAGCACTTTCGCGACCGCGGACTCGATGTCTTGTTGATGATGGATTCCCTCACCCGCTTCGCGATGGCGCAGCGTGAGATTGGTCTGGCCGCTGGGGAGCCGCCGACGACGCGCGGCTATCCCCCTTCGGTCTTCGCCATGTTGCCGCGGTTGGTCGAACGCGCCGGGCGCACCGCGACCGGAAGCATCACCGCGTTCTATACCGTGCTCGTCGAAGGGGACGACACGAACGAACCAGTTAGCGACACGGTGCGCGGACTGTTGGATGGCCACACGATTCTGTCGCGCCGTTTGGCCGGGCGCGGACACTATCCGGCGGTGGAAGTGCTGGAAAGCATTAGTCGCTTGATGAACGATATCGCGAGCCAGGAACATCGAGCGGCGGCGCAGGTCGTGCGAGAATTGCTCTCAGCCTATCACGATCACGAAGATTTGATCTCCATTGGCGCCTATCGAGCGGGGGCGAATCCCACGGTCGATATCGCAATTGCAATGCTGCCGGAACTGCAGCGGTTCTTGCGGCAAAACATTGATGAACAGTCGTCCGTGAACCAGGCGCGCGAAGAGTTGCTGAAACTCATGCAGAAAATTGCCTTGATAAAACAAAATGGCAGTGCCGCCGCGTTGGCAGCGCAGCAAGCCCGTTGACGTAACCACAAGGGATTGCGGATTTCACCATGGCGCAGTTTCGCTATCGTCTGGCGACACTTCTGAGGTTGCGTGAAGCAACGCGGGACGAGAAGCGCGCGCAACTAGCCGAAGCGCATCGCGCCGCGCACATTTTAGAAGAGCGGATCGGCGAGATTGACCGCGAACTGTCCGCGTCGCGGGAGCAAGCCCAAGCGGTTGCCCAGCCTGGGAGTGTGAATGTGGACCACTTGATTCAAACCCACCGTTACGAACGTGTGTTGCATGCTCAGCGAGCAACCATCGACGGCCAATTGAAACTCATTACCGCCGAAATCGAAAAACGCCGTCACGCGCTCGTGGAGGCCGATCGTCAGGTGCAAGTGCTGGAAAAGCTGCGCGCGCGTCAACAAGCGGAATTCGCCCAGGCCGAAGGGGTGCGCGAGCAAAAGCTGATGGATGAAATCGCCGCCCGCTCGCACGCCTATCACGGGGAGGCGTCGCCGTGAAATTATTGAAATTCCTACCGGCCATCGTGCTCTATACGTGTGTGGCGACGGTCGTGGTCGAAGCCGGCGCGGTGGGGGCGATGAGCATGCAAGGCATGTTGACCCGCGAAAGGCTGTTTCAATGCCTGGCGGCGCTGTACGGCGTGAACCTGCGTGAGATCGAGGAAGAGGCGCTTTCCGCGGCGAAGCCACCGTTGCCCCAACAGCCTGCGTATGAAGAGATCGTCAAGCAGCGGGCGCTCGCGGCGCGGGATTTGGACTTACGTGAATCGGCGATTGACAAAGCGCTGGCGGATATGCGTGCGTTGACTGCCCAACTCAAGATGGAGCGCGAAAGATACGATCAACTGAAACTGCAGTTCGATGCGCGCCTTGCCGCGCTGGAAGAAGTTTTCGCCGACACGGCGCTCCAGGAAGTTCAACGCACGCTCGAAGCGATCAATCCTAAACAAGCCAAGGATCAGATCCTCCGCATGCTTGAAGAAGCGTCGCCAGACGAGCAGGAGGAAGTAACTCGCGATGTCATCACCATGTTCAAGTCGATGCCGATCGACAAACGCAAGAAGATCGTCGGCGAGTTTAAGACCGAAGAGGAAGCGGCGAAACTGCACGAGATTTTGAAGGACGTTCGCGAAGGCATTCCCGACCTCTCGCTGATTCGCTCCACCCGCGCCCAACTCGCGGAGTTCAGCCCCGCTCAACTTTCGCAGACCAGATAAGCACCATGCAAACCGGCCCGGCCGACAACTTGAAGCAACTCACGCTGTTCGATGCAATTCCTAGTGCGCCGCCATCAAGTCGCGATGCCGCGCGCGAATCTGCGTTTGCTCAGCACTTTGCACCGCCTACGACAAAGCGCGATGACGACGCGCGCCACAAGGCGAGCAGCGAACGCCCCGCGGCGCGCAATGAGGCGGAGGAACGTTCTTTCGCGCAGGATCACGATACCGAGGCCACCCGGGCTAAAGGCCAGGCGACAGATTCCCATAGCGCACCGCCAGAATCGTCGCAGCGAGGCGAGCAGACCGACAGACGCGCGGAATCCGCTGGCGAACATGACAACCACGAAGGCGAAGCGCGCGACGGCGACAACGCGCAGACCGGAACAGCAACAACGGCAGACAACGTACAGCCTGACCAGCGCGAAACCGAGGAAGCAGCCGACGAAGTTGCGGCTGCGCCCAACAATGCTCCCACGATGATCGTTGCGGACGGGCCGCCCCTAGAGTGCGCTGACAGTGAGACGCCGACTGAGGAGCAGGAAGGCGACGCCGACAGCGCGCGTCAAGCGGCGTCGGAAGCCACTAAGAGTGGCTCGTTCGCGGCGGCGCCCTCCGCTAGGAACGGTGCCGTATCGAGTCGCAAGTCAACCGCAGACAACCAAACATCGACAGCGACGGATGCCCTGGAGAGCGACGCGCCTAACGCAAATACCGCGGAAACGGTCGACAATTCGGCGCTGTTGACCGAGGGAGAGGCTGAACCGGCAGCAACGGATGGAGAGGCTCACTCGCCGGTGTCGAACAAAGCCATGGCCGTGAACTCTCCAGGGAAATCTCACGATCCATCCGAGGCGACGGAATTGCCTGGTGTCGCCGGTGAAGTTGCAGCGCCGCGGCAAGAATCGAAACATGAAACCAGGCGGGATGGCAAGCGGGAGCGACGTCCGGAGCAACTATCGGACGCGCACGGCAACACGTCGCCCACGCCAGCAGCGAAGCCCGCCGCAGAGGCAACGCCTCCGAGCACACTAACACAACCGGCCACAGTTGCGGCTGAAGCGCTCGCGGCAGTGACGGCAACTTCCTCAGAATTGCGCACGTCGGACGGCGCCGCGGCGCGGCCTGCGGCTACGGCGTCGGACGGAGTCGCCACCACGTCGCGATTACCGCAGCAACTGCTTGCTAAGAATTCCGCTTCCGGCAGCGGTGGTCCACCGGTGACGCAAGCCGAGCAGGTGCGCCTCGTGCAGCGCGTGGCGCGGGCGTTTCAAGCGGCGCAAGCGCGTGGAGGCGAGATTCAACTGCGCCTAAGCCCACCGGCGCTGGGCTCGTTGAAGCTGGAGGTCAAAGTACAAAACGGTGTCATGACCGCGCGGGTCGAAGCTGAAAATGCTACAGCCAGGCACCTCTTGCTCGATAATCTCCCGCTACTCAAGGAACGTCTCGCGGAGCAAGGAATCCAGATTGATTCGTTCGACGTCGATTTGATGGATCGCCAGCCTCAAGGCGAGTCGGATACTTCCCGCGGCGGCGAACGTGACGCCGCACCGCGGATGCCACGCACGAACGGCGAGCGGCGCGCGAACGAAATTACCACAACCGCCCACAATACGCCTGCCGCCGAGAACTCGGTGCGGCCGGGCGATGGCCAAATCAACGTCACCATTTAGGGAACGCAGAGATGTCGCAAATACCAGCCACGGGCTCGACCGGTGCCACCAATGCCAACGGCCAATCCAAGAGCAACGACCTGCGCGATGTCGACATCGACCAGTTCCTGCAACTTTTGATTGCCCAATTGCAGAATCAAGACCCGCTAAGCCCCATGGATAACAGCGAAATGCTGCAACAAATTGGCCAGATTCGCGAGATCAGCGCGACGAACAAACTGTCGGATACGCTCGACTCGGTGCTGCTTGGGCAGAACCTCTCGACCGCTAGCAGTTTGATCGGCAAGGAGGTCTTCGCGCTCACCGATGATTCGGTCGATGTTCGTGGAAAAGTGGAGCGCGTTTCCGTCGAAACGAGCGGTAAGGATGGGGAAACACGCACCCTGCGCGTGCATGTCGGCGATCAGAGCATTAGCTTGAAAAACATTCGCGAAATTATTCCTACTTAATTTTCGGCGGCGTGGTCGGTCGTGCGCGCCAATCAGGCAATTGCCAACAACGATATTACGCGCCGTCCGATCCTGCACATTGGAATTGAACCAGTCAAAAATACCAACGCAATTGAGGTGATATATGGGTTTGGCATCCGCACTATCGACCGCGCTGACGGGTATGACCGCCGCGGAAACGACCGTCGACGTGGTCGGCAATAACCTGGCGAACTCGCAGACAGTGGGCTTTAAGGCTTCGGAAGCGGTCTTCGCCACGCAGTTCCTACAGACGCGCGGCCTGGGCGCCGCTCCCACAGGCAACTCAGGCGGCACGAATCCGCGGCAAGTGGGGCTGGGGACGCAAGTCGCCGAGATTACGCCGGACTTCACCCAAGGGACCATCGAGATCAGCTCCAATCCCTCGGACCTGGCCATTCAAGGGGATGGTTTCTTCATGGTTGAAGGGACATCCGGCGAACGGCTCTACACGCGCAACGGCATTTTCAAGACGAACTCGCAAAACGAGCTGGTCTCGATTACCGGAAATCGCTTGCTAGGGTTTGGAGTCGATGAGTTCTATCAAGTTCAAAGCACCGAAATCGTGCCGCTGAATATTCCTTTGGGCGCCGCTGCGGTCGCCCAGGCCACGCAGAACGTCTATCTGGAAGGAACGTTGACGCCCAGCGGAGACATTGCCAATACGGCTGAAGTGATCGAAAGCGCCGTCCTTGGCGACTCGCTTATTCCTCGCCCGGATTTGACCAACGCCGCCGTCCCGACGCCAGCCACGGGGATTAGTGTGAGCGCGACGCCCACGCTGGCCGGCATCACGGCCACGCATAGCGAAGGAACCGGCACGCATGCGGAAGGGGCCGTCTATCGCTATCGGTTCGCATTCGTCGATGCGAGCGGCAATGAGAGCGTGCCCACCAACGAACTCGTCACCACGGTGCCGGTTGGAAATGCCGCGGCGGACAACTCCATCGATCTCGGCCCCTTGCCGACCGCCGGACCCGAATACTCACAGGTGAATATCTATCGCACGGCCCCCGGCGGCACGGATTTCTTTTTGTTGGATACCGCGGCGACCGGAGCGACCTATACCGACGACAACAGCGTCGCGCTCTCCGCCACACCGCTGAACACCAACGTGCTCAACGGCAACTACACCTATCTCGTCACCTTCGCGCGGGCAGGCATCGAGGAGAGTCGTCCCTCGCTCCCCTTGGGTCCGGTGAACGTCGTCAATGGACGCATCCACTTGACCAACCTGCCGGAGATCCCTGTCGGGCCTGGGATCCCCGCCTACGATCAAATTCGTATCTATCGCAACCTCGCTGGCGACGCGAGCCAGTTCTATCTGGTCGATCAAGTCGCGCCGGGGCAGGACTATACGGATAGCCGTTCCGATGCCGAGATTTCCGACCTGGCGATCCCCGGCAACAAACTCGTTGACCTGGACGGCCCGAAGCTCGCGTCCAATACACTGCTGACTAACGTCCTACGACGCGATGGCTTTGATTTCGAACAATTGTTTCAAATCGGCACGCTGAGCTATCAAGGCCGCAAGGGAGGCCGCGCGCTATCGCGCAAGGAGTTCACGGTCGCGGCGGATTCGACCATTCAGGATCTCATGAACTTCATGAACGAAGCGATGGGTATCCAGGATTCGATCGATGACCCGCAGCACCCCATTCCTGGTTCGACAAACAATATCCCCGGCGAACTATCCACACTGTCGCCTGGAGCAACGCTCAATGGCGGCAAGATTCGCTTTGTCTCGAATAACGGCATTGATAACGCGCTCTCGATTGGCTTGTCAGGCTTCCAGCTCACCGATCTCAACGGAGACGTGACCAATCCCAACCTCTCGTTTGGACGCATCCAAGAGGCGAAGGGACAATCGGCGGTCGCGGATTTCATCGTCTACGACTCGCTAGGCTTTCCTATTGACGTGCGCTTGACGACGGTGCTCGAGTCGCGCACGGGAAGTTCGACGACCTATCGCTGGTTCGCAGATTCCGCCAACAACGACCCGACCAGTGGTGTGGAGATTTCCGTCGGCACGGGGCTCGTGTCATTCGACGGTGAAGGCAATCTCATTTCTACCACCAACGCGAATGTCTCGATCGATCGCCGCAACGTCCCTTCGGCGAGTCCGCTCGAGTTTGCGCTCGATTTCTCCAACATCTCTGGCCTGGCTGCCGATCGCAGTTCGCTCGCGGCCGCACGGCAGGACGGCTCTTCCGCTGGCAAGTTGTCCAGTTTTATCGTCGGCGAAGATGGCGTCATTCGCGGCGTGTTTTCGAACGGCGTGACGCGCGACCTGGGGCAGGTCCTGCTCGCCCGCTTCGCTAACCCCGCCGGTCTCGAGCAGAAAGGGCAGAACATGTTTGCTCAAGGCGTGAACTCGGGCCTTCCCATTCAAGGCCGCCCCGGTGATGACGGCATCGGCACGCTCGTCGCAGGCGCGGTTGAACTGTCGAATACCGATATCGGCCGTAACCTCATCGACCTGGTCTTGGCCACGACGCAGTACCGAGGCAACTCCCGCGTGATCGCCACCGCCCAGCAATTGCTCGACGAACTACTCAACCTCCGCCGCTAGCATCGTGATTGCCGTCACAATCCGAATGAGCGTCAAGGGTTAACAACGCGCTGCCTGAAGTTTCAACGCCGGTCGTTCGCCAACCCAAACGTATGACCTAAACTTTTCCGAGCCAGGGCCGACGCGCCTGCCACAGAGGGGGCGCTTGCGGTGGACTGCGTGACCATGATCAAACTGACGCGCATCAGTAAAGAACCGTTCATCCTCAACGCGGACTTGATTCGCTACGTCGAATCGCGCCCCGATACCTACATCACGCTCGTCTCCGGCGAGCGGGTGGTGGTGCTCGAGAGCATGGACGTGGTGCTGGAGCGAGCGGTGCAATATCAGCAGCAGAAACATTTGATTCCCGCGCCGCGGCGCTTAGTCGCCGGGACATAAACACAGAGCCGCCAACTGTTTGAAGTTGTGTTATGGACATTGGGTCGATCGTCGGACTGATCATCGCATTCGCCATGATGGCCTTATCGGTCTTCATGGGGGGCGGTTCGTTCGCGTCCTTTTGGGATACCGCGTCCGTATTCATGGTCTTTGGCGGCACGCTCGGGGCGCTGCTAATGTGTTTCACCCTCAAGAATGTCTTCAACCTTCCCAAGGTGATGCTCAAGGTTTTCTTCAACAAGCCCATCAATCAGGCGGAGTTGATTGAGCAAATGGTAAGCCTGGCGGAAACGGCGCGCCGCGAGGGACTCCTTGCGCTGGAGTCGCGCTTGACGGAAATCAAGAATCCGTTCATCAAGCTGGGCATTCAAATGGCGGTGGACGGCACGCGCCCAGAAGTGATCGAAGACATCATGAAGACTGACATCGACGCGGTCGCCTTACGGCATAAAGACGGCAAGGGGATGATCGATCAGGTCGGCCGGTTCGGGCCTGCGTTTGGCATGATCGGCACGCTGCTGGGGCTGATTATCATGCTCGGGAACATGTCCGATCCCTCGGCAATTGGGGCGGGCATGGCCGTGGCGATGATTACGACGCTCTACGGCGCGATCCTGTCGAACGCCATGTTCCTGCCGTTTTCCGAGAAACTCGCCGCGGTGACGCGCAACGAGATGATCGGCCGCGAAATCATCTTACGCGGCGTGATGGCCATTCAAGCCGGTGAGAACCCGCGCGTGATCGAACAGAAGCTCAGTACGTTTCTACCGCCGAAACTGCGCAAGGGACAGGACGCGAATTGATATGGTCGAAGAAGATCCACCAGCCGGCGTGCCTGAATGGGTCGTGAGCTTTGGCGACATGATGACGCTGCTCATGACGTTCTTCATCATGCTCGTCTCCTTCAGCGAACCAAAGAAGGACGAAAAGTTCAACGCGCTCGTCGAACAATTGCAGCGCCAGTTTGGCAAGGACATATCCAGAATCAGCATGACGCATGGCGGCGTGATGGCGCGCCAGGCCTCGGTGGCCAAGGGAGCCAGCCAGGGCCGCGCCAAACGTCAGCAAGCGATGCAGGGGGGCGATAAAGAGCCGAGCGTCGCCGGCGAGTTTCCGCGGGTGCGGATGGTGCGCCCGGGGACGCAAACGGCTGTGGGAACGGTCATTTTCTTCCCCGAAGGCTCGGCCGAACTCAACGAGCAAGCCCGCGCTGAGTTGCGTCACCAGGGAGAGCTATTCGCCGGAAAGCCGCAGAAGATTGAGATTCGCGGGCACACTTCGCTTCGTCCCACGGAGCAAGGTTCCGATTCTGACGATGGTTGGGAATTGGCCTATGCGCGGAGTCGCGCGGTAATGCGCTTTTTGGTGGATGAAATGGATATTGAGGCCAAGCGGATCCGCATCTCGGTCGCGGGGCCCAATGAGCCGCTGCATTTGGGCATCGACCCCGCGAAAATGCGAGAGAACCCAAGAGTCGAGCTATATTTGCTCGAGGAAGTAGTGAATGACCTCTCGGGGACGGCGGCCGAACGCGAGCAACAGTACGCCTCGCCGAATTGAGTTCACTGAATTAGGGAGTGTGGGGTTGCGCGATATTTCGGTCGCGACGCACGTATTGTTGGCACGGATGCTTCGCCAGGCAGCTAGCACTAGTTGGCACGATTGGGTCGAAGGTCCACGATATGAGCAAGATTCTCATCGGCATCGTCATGGCGGTAGTGATCGTCGTGGAGTGCGCTGTCGCTTACTTCTTGATTCCCACGCAACAGCAGATCGAGCAAATCGCCGAGAGCAAGGTTAAGGAAAACATTCAAGCCCAGGCGGATCCCGACGATCCTGCGTCGCAGATTCGGGACGCGAACTCCAAGGAATTCGACCTCGGCCAGTTTGGCGTCACGGCTTATCAACCGGCCGCGAATACGACGCTCCGCATCGACTTCCATCTATACGGCGCCATTCTGGAGGCCGATCAGGGAAAGTTCGAGGAAGTCTACGCTAGCACGCAGCACCGCATTCGCGAGCAGGTGATCGTCACGATTCGTAATTCCGAAATTAGCGACCTCACCGATCCCACATTGGGCTTGATTAAAAGGAAGATTTTAGAGAAAACCAACCGGCTTCTCGGCAAGGCCTATTTGCAGAACGTCGTGTTCAGCGATTTTTCCTTTGTCGAGCAGTAACGCACCAGCAATGATCGCACGGATGCGAACCATGCTCCCCGTTGGCCGCGGAAAGGACTCCGATGGCAGACGATTCTGAACAGATCGGCCAGGATGAAATCGAGGAACTGCTGCGCCAGTCGCAGGCGGGCAAGTCCGCGCCCAAACCAGCGGCAGCGAAAACGCCAGATGAAGGCGCCGCGCTAGGCCAGGCGGAGATCGAAGCATTGTTGAAGCGCGGCGCCGCGCAGAGCCAGGCCACCGCTCCACAATCCACGGCGACAGCCTCCAAACCGACGCCGACCGCCACCGCGTCCAAGGGCCGGAGCGTGACCGGCGACGACGTGCAATTGCTCTTAGCGCAAGCGGAGCAGGCGTTGGCTTCCGTCGATCAGCCGACAGCGCAAGATGTGGCCGGACTGACCGCGTACGAACTACGCGACTTCGCCGGTTCGGCGCCCAATACGGATAAGGCGACGATCGAACTGTTGCGCGATGTCGAACTCGATCTGAAGATCG
>CAUJKE010000015.1 GCA_963205385.1 Planctomycetota bacterium
CTGCTGGCCAAGGAGTTTCGCAAATATCGGCCGAAGGTGGTGATCGGCTTTGGCGGCAAGACGCCGCTGGCCTCGCCGGACCATTGGCAAGCAATGCAAATCACGGATGCCGGCGTCTTCTACTCACGGCTCACCAAATGGGACGAACACTTCGACGGCCTGCCGGTCCACACCATCGCTTCGCAACTGTACTTTCGCCTGGCGTTTGAACCTTCCTACGGCGACGGCTTTCCGAACCAGCTTACGATCGACATTAGCGACACGCTCGAGGCCAAGCTCGCGGCGATTGCTTGCTACGAATCGCAGTTTCCGCCGGAGAGGGCACACATTTACGATCGCGTCCGCGGAGCGGCCCTATTGGCCGGCGCGCCGTGCGGCTTTGCCGCCGGGGAGACGCTCGTCAATGTTCGCCCGCTGGGCGCGCGGAATTTGATGCAGGCGCTATTTGAAATCTAGCGACTCTGGGCAAGCTCTACTAACCTGAATGCATCAGCGTGGATCGAAGGCCAGCTCACCATGAATGACATCCTCGTTCCGCCTCCAGATCAGTTCAACACCGAACTGATCGCGCAGACGCATCCGCCGGATTGGACGAATCCGACGCCCCGTGGAACCTACAATCTGGTCGTGATCGGCGCCGGCACCGCAGGCATCATTTCCGCTTTGGGAACGGCGGGTCTGGGGGGCAAAGTGGCGCTCATCGAGCGGCATCTGCTCGGCGGCGACTGCTTGAATTATGGTTGCGTTCCGAGCAAGGCGTTGTTGCGCGCTTCGCGCACGGTGCATCATACCCGCTGGGCCGGCCGGTTTGGGATCGAAGCGCCGGACAAAGTCAACGTTGACTTCGCCGCGGTGATGCAGCGGATGCGCCGCTTGCGTGCGCAAATCAGCCATCACGATTCCGCCCAGCGCTTCACAAGCCTTGGCGTGGATGTGTTTTTCGGCGATGCGAAGTTTGTCGGCCCGCACGCGATCGAGGTTGCGGGAACGCGGCTCGATTTTCGTCGCTGCGTGATCGCCAGCGGAGGACGAGCGCGGCCGCTCGACGTTCCCGGCGCCCAGGAAGTGGGCTACCTGACCAACGAAACGGTGTTTTCGCTGACGGCGCTGCCCCCTCGGCTGATCGTGATCGGCGGCGGGCCCATTGGCTGCGAACTCGCTCAAGCCTTTGCGGCGTTCGGCAGCCAGGTGACGTTGCTCGAGCGGGGCGCGCGGCTCCTCTCGCGCGCCGAGCCTGACGCGGCCGCGCTCGTGGCCGAGCAATTTGCGCGTGATGGCGTGCAGGTTCAGTACAACGTCCAGCTCAAGCGACTCGAGTCCAATGCTCGTGGCAAGCGCGTGGTGGTCGAGCGGGACGGCCAGGAACTGTCGTTGGAAACCGATGAACTACTCGTCGCCGTGGGGCGAATTGCGAACGTCGAAGGGCTGGAACTAGCCGTGGCCGGCGTCGAGCAAAACAAGCGCGGAGTTGTCGTCGATGACTTTCTACGCACGTCCAATCCACACATTCTGGCCGCAGGAGATGTTGCTGGGAGCTATCAGTTCACGCACGCCGCCGATGCGATGGCGCGCATCTGCATCCAGAACGCGTTCTTCTTCGGGCGCAAGCGCCTGAGCGGATTGATCGTACCGAGTACGACCTACACCACGCCGCAGGTCGCCGGGATTGGCCTGACCGCGGCGCAGTGCGCGCAGCAGAATCTCGCGATCGATACGTACCGCGAGGAGTTAAAGAACGTGGATCGTGCGATTCTCGACGGTGAATTGGCGGGCTTTGCGCTAGTGCATTGCCGCCGCGGAACCGGCCAGGTCGTGGGCGCGACCATCGTCAACGAACATGCCGGCGACATGATCGGCGAACTCTCGCTCTTGATGACGAGCAAGCTGTCGCTGGCCGCGCTGAGCAACGCGATCCATTGTTATCCCACGCACGTCGAAATCCTCAAACGCTTAGGCGACCAGTACCAGCGTGCACGGCTGACTCCCCGCATCGCGTCCTGGCTCCGCTGGGTGTTACAATGGCGCTGATGGCCGTCAGGATCATTTCACAAAGGATGGGTTATGGACTGGAATATCTTTGAACAAACTCAACCAGGCGCCGCGAAGCCTCCCTCCGACGAGCGCATGGCGCGACAGATTCCCGGCGCCGGCGATACGATGGAGGAGCGTCACTTGCGCCTGGCGCTGGTCTGCCGCGCGGTGTGGGAACTGTGCAGCGCGCAGCTCGGACTGACCGAAGACCAACTGTTGGAGAAGATCGCCGAGATCGACTTGCGCGATGGCCGTGCCGACGGCGTCGACAAAGCGCCGCTCACGTGCAGTCAATGCCAGCGTCCGGTAAGTGGCCGACATGCCAAGTGCATGTACTGCGGTGGCGACATCCCCCGCACCGGGTTCGACATGGCGCGGTAATCCCAAAGCAGCGCCGCTGGCGATCCTAAAACCGCAACATTTCCCACAGCGCCGTCACCACATTCTGCCGCCCGCTCAACAGCCCGTAAGTGGTCAGCGCGCCGATGGCCAAACCGCAGGCGACCAGCAGCACGCCGTAGGGGTTGGCGGCGCTGGACGTTGCGCGCAGCGCGACCGCCAACTCATGTTCTAACTTGCGCCAACCCAGCCAGCTTTGCCGCGGGCCGACGGAGACCAACGAAACATTGCGCAGCGCC
>CAUJKE010000016.1 GCA_963205385.1 Planctomycetota bacterium
CGCCGCTTTCATCGGACCAAATCGAGAAGCTGACGATCGAGGCAATTCACGAACATCGTACCTTGCTCGCGAAGGCAGAAGCAGCATTCGAATCGTTGGAAAGCGCGGAGGCTGCAAAAGCTGGCACGGCTGGCGAGTTGCGTGAAGCTTATACGAGGACGATGCTCGCCGCGCGAGCGCAGCAAATGGTTCTTGCAACCTTGGTTGAACGACTCGGCTTCATTCCACGCGTGCCCTCAGCTTGACGGGAGGCCGATCCGCTTGAGCATTTCCTAGGGTCCAGACCCAATCATTTCATCGGCTTGGCTTTAGCATGGAGCAGCGTATCAGCCACAAAGGCGTCCTTAGCTGCCCTGTAGCGGTCCATGGGCTGGCCGTTATGCGCGATCTTAAGGTCATTGTAGCGCTGCACGAGAACCGGATCGGCGCGCAGCGCGGCGGCGAAGCGGTGGAAGACGTCAAATGCTCCTCCCTTGGCCGTAAGCTGGATGCCCAGATGAGGTGTGCAGGCCTCGTTCTCAAAGGCAGCAAATTCTTCCGTTCGGATCGAGCCCGGATTGCGGGCGAAGCGGGCGGCGAGCGTGGCTTCGACGACTTGGAAATCCTTGCGCTCGACTCTCACGACCAGGTCAAGGTCGCCCTTGGTGAGGCATCCGGGGACAGCGGTCGCGCCGACGTGCAGAATCTCGGTCGTCGCAGGAAGGGACAGCCTGAAGTTGCTGTTTCACCGTCCCGAACAGGCGCTCGGCCGCCTCGCGGGCCCGCCGGTCGTCTGCGGCGACGCGGAAGATATCGGGATGAACCATCGTCCTCTCATGTCCAGAACGCGACCAGGGCCGCAAGAAGCTTGCGCTACAAGCCCCACCGGCTCTAGTGATTAAAGATGGTCGTCGCCGGGGCCGTAGGCAGCGGGACAGTCTGACCAGCGCCCGCCCGATTTTGAGCATGTAGATGATGTCCGAGATCACGTGCCCGTCGTTTACCCGACGCGCCTCGAGTTGGTTAGTCAGCAGATCCAACTTGATCCGCGCCCAGCCCCGTCCGACATCCAAAACAACGAACCGCCGGTATTCCCCCATCGAAAGATAGTCAAAGAAACAGACAATGCAGCGATCTCAAGATGCTGATTGGGGTTTTGACCCTAGATCAGGCCCTGCTCGACTGCGAGCCGAACCGCATGTGTGGTGTTGGTTGCATGGAGTCTATCGCGCGCGCCTTTGACATAAAACCGGACCGCGCGCTCGGAGATGCTCAGCAGATCCGCTATCTCGTCCATCGTTTTTCCCATCGAGGCCCAGGACAGACAAAGCGACTGACGCGGTGTCAGCTCGACCGTCGTACTATGCGGCGTACGCACGAGCCTGTCGAGATGCACATGCACGAACGCGACTGCGGTGATCGCATGGATTGCATTGCGTATCTCGGCGGCGGAGTTCGACCTATCGGATGCAAGCGTCAGCATTGCTGTCCGGCCGAAGCCGCCGCGCACTGGGATTGAGATGCCGCTGCGGATACCAAAGTCGGCTGCCTCGCCAAAGAAATGCACTGCCTCTGGCGCAGCGTCACCGCATCGTTCTTGAGACCACGCGAAGGGCTGCATCGAACGCTTGGCGATGGTCACGACCGGATCGATGGCCGCATAGTTGTTGTCGAGATACGTTTGCTTCCACTCGGTAGGATAGTTGGAGAGAGCTCGAATGTCGCCGGCACGGATATTGAGATAGGCGAAACGATCGAATCCAACTGCTGACGCAAAGTTGCGGAGCGCTTGCTTGATGGCTCGCTCGTCTTGTGCAAGGCCACTCGCTTCCATGAGGTCGTTGAATCCCTCATCAAGAAATTGAACGCGCATCAGCAGTCTCCTGTTTTGTTGTTGTTTAGTCGTCTCTATTCAATCATTAGTCCCCTGCTGTGGCTCGTGAGCGTCGTCGAGCCTTCGCGCGCGTGTCTGAGATTCAATTGGCTTATGATTCGTGTGATTTGGGTCTCTTGGCCTGCCAATTGATTGTTGTTTGTCATTCCCTTGCTATCTTCGAATATTGCTTCGTGATTCGCCTCGCGGTGTTGCCACGCCGAGAATGGTTGCAACTGGGATGTGGACTTGACCAGCGGACCGCACACCGGCTGTGTGCCCGCACCTTGTCCATCGTCGCTCTTCTGAACGGTAGTAGGCAAAACCGCAGGATATATTTGAATACAAGTCTCGAAAGAGTTGCCCGATAAATTCCAACTTGTGCCCGTCGCACGGAACAGCCGCCCTACAATGACGGCGCGAACAAACGGTCGTGGCGATATCCGAAGAACGTTCGTGGCTCCGAATGGCTGGTTCAGCCGCGGAATGCACACAAGGGCATAATAAATTTGGTGGTCGGTGCCGCCGAAATCCCGACTCCGCCGGGATTTCGGCCGTATGGATGCACAACGCCGCCCGGAGCATATTGCTGCGCCGCGTCCAACATTGCTTTGCTCATCTGCGGCTACAAAATTGCGCAGATGCAGAACCTCCACACACATCGTGGTGGCACCTCGAAGTCCTCGCTGCCCATCGTCCTATTCAAGTAGCGGCTCATTGGGTAAACGGCTGCATGGGATTGAGCATAGAGTAGAATCGGTGGGGTCGTGATCATACAGACGAGTTGGTCAGTTGGTTCATTGCTTAAACCGAACCTGGCCGGACTTCCCCGTTGCTGCCTTCAAGGTTATGCTTATTGTTGCGCCCTTCAGAGCGACGCTCTTTGCTTCCCCACGTAGGGAATTCTGACCTTGGGGCGTCAGCGTCAGTGTCTCGCGATTAGAGCCGGCCGTGACGAGCGCTGATGCGGAAAAGCCGGTTGTCGAAACAGGCTTGCTTCCTTCATCGAAGACATTGAGTGTAACCGTGCTGCCTGCTGTTAGAAGCTCGACATGCACTCCGGCGACATCTTCCATTTGACCGCCATTAGGCCCCTTAGCGCCATGGGCATGCTGCGCGGCTGCGGGACTTGCCCAGGCCAGGGCAAACGCCACTAGTAAAGCAAATCTCATTAACTCTCTCCTTGAGGTTGGGGTTGGGAAACAACACCGCTTTCGCGGGGATCTTCACGCCGGAGCAGCACATAGCGCGCGGGAAGGACGAGAAGGGTTAGGATCGTTGAAGAAATAATGCCACCGATCACGACGGTTGCTAGGGGTCTTTGCACCTCTGCACCGGCACCAGTAGCGATGGCCATTGGAACGAAGCCAAGCGACGC
>CAUJKE010000017.1 GCA_963205385.1 Planctomycetota bacterium
GAAAGAGACGGTCGTACCCCACGGTGGCGAGTAAAGTACCGATCTTTGATCGGCTCGTGGGGCTCGAGACCGAATATGCCATTCGGTATCGGCCTGACAGTCCGCACGTCGCTCGCCCGACGAAGTACACGCTTTATCGGGCGCTCACGCTGGCGCTGCGCAAACAGATTCTCACCGTCCCCGCGCGGCATCTTAAGGATGGCATCTTCACGGCGGCCGGCGGCGGCGTCTGGTACGAAGTCGAACGTCCTCATCCAGACGCCGGCCTGGTCGAAGGTTCAACGCCGGAGTGTCGCGGCCCACGCCAAACGCTTTGCTACCAACGCGCTCAGGATCGCCTGCTCAGCACAGCGGCGGCAGAGGCAGGGCTTGATGGCGAGTTCTGCTTGCTCAAGAACGATCGCGATGCCCAAGGCAATGTGTATGGGGCGCAAGAGAATTACGAAGCGGTTCTGGCGACCGGGTGGCGCCTGATTGCGTGGCGGGCGGGCCTGCTGTTGATGCTGCCGTTGGTCATGCTGACGTGGCTGGGCTTTTTGGTGTTGATCGTCGGTACGTTGGCCTATGTGGCAGGCGCGACGCTCCTCTATTTCCTGCTGCAATCGTTCGACAATGAGTCGCAGCGGCTGTCGCTGGTGCTCTTTGGGCGCGATGTGACCGAAGGCAATGACACCGGCCAGCCTTGCCCGCTGTGGCTCTCAACGCTGTTGGATCGCGCAACGCGCGTGCTGATGGCCCCGCTGGCGCTTGCGCTGTTGGTGCTGGTTCAACTGTTTGCATTTCAGAGCACCCGCCGCCGGTTGACTCCCTTTCTGCTAAGTCGCTGCATCATCAGCGGCGCCGGCATGCTCGACGAGCAGGGACATTTCCACCTCGCGGATAAAGCGCCGGCCATGACCTGCCTGGTCGGTTTTGGCGGATTCTTGTACGACCGGCCGGTCTATAGTTTCGGCCACTTCCTCAAGTCGATCTTCTTCGACGCTTGTTTTTCGCCGCGCGATTACTTCGACCTGTTGAACGCGCGGCAGCGCTTGCAGATCGCGCTCGGCGATTCCAACATGGCGGACACGGCGGAATATTTGCGGATTGGAACCACGCTCTTGGTGCTCGATTGCATCGAAGCCGGTGAACTGCCACCGACGCCCCGCGTCAAGCGGCCGATTCGCAGCCTCCGCGCCCTGTGCGCCGATCCTTCGCTCACGGCGACCATCCCCTTAAGCAACGGCCGCGCGGCGTCCGCGCTCGACCTGCAACGCTACTACTGGGAAGCGTGCCGGCGATTCTTGCAGAAGCGGCCCGATGCGCCTCTGGAAGCGCTCGACGTCCTGGCGCGGTGGGCGGAAGTCCTCGACCGGCTCGAACACGACCGACTGCTGTTGATCGGCGAAGTCGATTGGGTCTCCAAGCAGTTTCTGCTCGATCAAGCCGGGCCTGACGCTAGTGACGCTAGCCGCAAGAAAATCGACCTGCGTTACCACGAACTTTCAGACGCCGGCTATTACCAGCGCCTGCGCGACGAAGACCAAGTAGCGAGCATCGTGAGCGAAGACGAGATCGAGCGCGCGATGCGCGCGCCGCCTGCGGACTCGCCGGCCACGACGCGCGGCCACTACATTCGCGAATTCGGCGGCGGCGAGCGAGATGTGTCGGCCAATTGGAAGTATGTCTTTCTCGGCCAAGGCCACGCTTCGCGCGCCATTCGGATTGCCGACTACGGCCGCATCGGCGCTCCTGCGCCCCCATCCAAGCGGCTCAAAAAACGTGGTAGCGACACGGTTTAGTCGGGACCCTTGCTGTTCATCTCGTTGCAAGCGTTCGACGGCTTAGCGCCGCATAATATCTACAGCTTGTTTCGCGCTCACGCCATTTTGTCCAGCCTTCGAGGCCCAGTTATGGAAGTCGCCTCGTAGTAGCTTGAGGGCGTAACGCTCGTACCCGATTTCGTCCGCGGTGCGGAAACCGAGGCGGCGAAAGACAGGGAGCGGAGGACACCAGCCTTGAATCGCATGCTGCAGCAGAAATCCCGCGACAACGGCGGGCAAAGCGAACCAGCGCCGATCGGTCGTTGCGCCCAAGCCTAGACCGATCAACGCGATCGTCGCCGCATTGGCTTCCAACGTCCGCTCGATATCCCATTCTTCGTCGAGCGCAGTCAAACGTTTTTCGATGGCGTCTCGGCCCTGCTTTGAGATTTTAGAAACTCGCTCCTCCGTTTCCTGACGGATGCGCTCGTTGACATAGTCCGCGGTATGCTGCGGTACACGTTTTACCGTCGACGGAATCATCATACACCTCCATATCGTTAATGAGTTTCCCGATCACGGGAATCGATTTGGAGTTGTTGAATTGCAACTGCCATGCCGGTTGGACGGCGGAGAGGCACAACGCTGGAAAATCACGAAATATCAGGAATTCGAGCGACATGCGCCGCGCGGAAAACGATCAGGCCGGTTGATCGTTGAGCAGGCGACGGCGATTATCGCACGCTCCACTGCGTGTAGTCGCGATAGTAGCCGAACTGCCGCCGCTTGGTGTGGCCGGGCTTCGCGCCAAACCACCCGTAGTTGTACGCCTGGGTTTCTACGGCGTAGGCGCGGCCGGGGTAGTAGCCATGTGTATCGTGCTTGTTCGTGGGATGTACCGGCGCGCGCAAGACGAGATACGCGGGATAGTCGGCGGCCGTGGCGGTCGCACTCCAGCAACCGACGATCAACAGCACGAATAATAAGGAACGCATCAATGCCTCAGGCAAGGGAACAGAGCAGGGAGCCGAACTCTATACTACTCGCCCTGTTCGCCCGGCGATCTTCAGTCGATGCAGGTAAAAACCGCTGCTAGCACTTTCGCGCAGGCTGCGGAGCTATTTTTCCTGGGGCCGCTTGATCGGTTTCTCGAACAGGAATTTCCAATCCCAATCGGGATTCTCAATCACCCTGGGATCTTGTTTGACCTGGTAGCCGAGCCGCATCCGTTCGGCGCCGATTTCGACGACAAAAAATCCCTTCTCGGTTTGCCCCGTGTTGATCACGTCGAGCGGCGGTTGGGTTTCCCCTTCCGGCGCCCATCGGCGCACGCCTGTTCCCGTGTGGCCGTGGAAGAAAGCGATGACGTTGTAAGGCTTGACGGCGTCATAAAACGCCTTCCAATCATCCGCCACCCACCAGTCCGTATCGAACCCGCAATGCGCGACGATGATCACCGGGCGTCCAGAATCTCCCACGCTGGCTTGCAAATCGTCCTTCAGAAATTGCAACGCGAGTTGCGGATCGTGCCAGGGGAGCGAGTAACGCACTTGGGCGTTTTGTTTGTCCGCGGGGTAAAGGTTCGTCTGGACGAAATGAACCCCCTGCCAATCCCATGAGTAATGCAAGCCATTTTCCGAAACGCGCGAGATCAATTTTTTCTCGAGCCGAGCCAGGTTCCGGCGCTTGATCTCGGCCTGCACGCTGCGGCGTTGCTTGATGAACTGTTCCGGCGGTCCGTCGTGATTTCCCCAACCTTCAAACACGGGATACTTAAGCACGCCGTCCGTGCCGTCGAGGCCAAACTGCTCCTCGAAGTGGCGCCATTGAATCTCGGTCTCACCGGCCCTATCGCCATCGTCGATCAAGTCGCCGAGGGCCAGGACTCCGCGCGGCTTGCCAATAGGCCCGCCCCCCAGCTTTTCCGGCCAGTTCACCCCCTCGATGTCGTTCATTCGTTGCAGGGTCACTCGGTTGCGATCGTTACGTTCGAGCTTTTCGATCGCTTCATAGTGCGAATCCGACGTGACGATGAACGTCAGCGGCGGCTCGTCGGCGCGCGCGAAACTGCTAAAGAGGCCCAGAACAGCGCACACGAGCCAGGCGGTCATCCACTTATTCATAAATACCCTCAATTTCTCGCAACGAGATCGTTCGGCAAGTACGGCGACAAATCACCAGGGGAGTAGCTTACTCCAGGCGGGAGTCGGAGTCAAAAAATTCACCGCTGCTATGGACTTCGAGCAGGCAGGGGGTGACGGGTCGCGTAGGGAATCGTCTGGCCGCTTGACCTGTCGCGGCGCTCGCGGTCTGATGCTGGCCAGCCGCGTAATGCTTCGTATCCGCTCCCAGCCATCACCAACCCCTTGCTACTCAGCCATGTCGCGTCGAATTGTTTGCCTGACCCAAGGCCACACCAATCCGCACACCGCCAAGACGGCGGCGAGCGTCATTCGCTATCGCGCGGAGGAAGTCGTCGCGGTGCTCGATAGCGCCCATGCCGGCGAGGATCTGCCGTCGCTGCTAGGCGTTGGCGCGGGGGTGCCGATCGTGGCGTCATTAGCGGATGCGCCGACGGCCAATACGCTGCTGATCGGCATCGCTCCGCCTGGCGGTAAGATCCCGTCGGCGTGGCGGGCGATTGTCTTGGAAGCGATCCGCCGCGGGATGGACATCGTCTCTGGCTTGCATGATTTTCTTAGCGACGATCCGGAGTTCGCCGCCGCGGCGCGCGAGCACCAGGTGCGGCTCGTGGACGTGCGCAAGAACCATGAGCAGACCATTGCCCGCCGCATCGGCATCAACCCGAATTGCCTCCGCGTGCATACGGTGGGGCACGATTGCAGCATCGGCAAGATGTGTGTGGCGATCGAAGTCACCAACGCCCTCAAGCAGCGCGGCTACGACGCCAAGTTCGTCGCAACCGGGCAGACGGGCATCCTGGTCGAAGGGGATGGCCTGCCGATCGATTGCATCGTCGCGGACTTCGTCAGCGGCGCGGCCGAAAAACTCGTGCTCGCGAATCAACACCATCAAATTCTCGTCATCGAAGGGCAAGGAAGCCTGGTGCATCCGTCGTACAGCGGCGTCACGCTGAGCCTGTTGCACGGTTCGCAACCGCAAGCACTGATTTTGTGTTACGAAGTGGGGCGTGAAACCGTGACTGGTGTGGAGCAGATGCGCATCCCGCCGCTGGCCGAGATCAAGCGTTTGAACGAGCTCATGGCCGGCGTGATGGGCCCAAGTGAATTCATCGGCCTGGGCATGAACAGCCGCCGTGTGAGCGCTTCCGAGGCCGAAGCCGAACGGGCGCGCCGCGTCGCCGAGTTCGGGCTGCCGGTTTGCGACGTCTTTCGCGACGGACCCGCCGTGCTGGCCGACGCCGTCGCGGCATATTACGAAGCTGGCCAGTGGCGCTAAGGTTTCACGCGCCGCAAGGGCCGCAAGGGTCGCACGGAGGCCGCGCTCCGATTACAGTGGGAAAGACATTTTCTCGCAATAGCTCCCCCAGGGTTCAACTCCATGCGCATCGCGGTCGTGGGAACAGGTTACGTCGGCCTGGTCACAGGCACTTGCCTGGCCAATAGCGGCAATACGGTCACGTGCGTCGATATTGACGCCGCCAAGATCGAGCTGCTGACGCAGGGAGAGATTCCGATCTACGAACCGGGGCTGAGCGAGCTAGTGCGCCGCAATATGGCGTCCGACCGGTTGCGTTTCACGATCGATCTCGCGACGGCCGTGGAGCGCGCACAACTCGTGTTTCTGGGGGTCGGCACGCCGAGCGCGGACGACGGCTCGGCCGACTTGACGGCGCTCTGGTCGGTGGTTGCGCGGTTGGCGCCGGTGCTGGAAGAGGATTCGATCGTCGTGATCAAGAGCACCGTTCCCGTCGGCACAAATCACGCTGTCAACGAGCGCTTGCGCGCATTGACCGGCCGCGATTGCGATGTGGCCAGCAATCCAGAGTTTCTCAAGGAAGGGACGGCGATCAACGATTTTCAGTTTCCCGATCGTGTCGTGGTCGGCACGCGCCGCGAGGAAGTGACCGAGGTATTGCGCGAACTCTACGCGCCGTTCTTGCGCACGGATCGACCCTTTTTGGTGATGTCGCCGGAAAGCGCCGAGCTGACCAAGTACGTCGCCAATGCCTTGCTCTCGACCAAGATCAGCTTCATCAACGAGATGGCTAACCTCTGCGAAAAGCTGGGGGGCGACATCAACGATGTCCGCCGCGGCATCGGACACGATTCGCGCATCGGTTTTGCGTTTCTCTTCCCCGGCGTTGGTTACGGTGGGAGTTGCTTTCCCAAGGATGTGCGCGCGATTTCCCACCTGGCTCAGGCCAGCGGGGTCGAGACTTCCATCATGCAAGCGGTGGATGCCGTCAACGAACGTCAAAAACAAGTTCTGTTCAGCAAGATCCTGACGCACTTTGGGGATGACGTGCAAGGCAAGACCTTTGCCGTGTGGGGGCTGGCCTTCAAGCCGCGAACGGATGACATTCGGGAAGCGCCGGCCTTGGTGCTCATCGATCAATTGCTGGCCGCCGGCGCGCAGGTGCGCGTGCATGATCCCGAGGCGATGAAGAATGTGGCCGCAATCTATGGCGAGAAGTTGACCTACGGGCAGCAGCCGCTGGAGGTGCTCGAAGGGGTCGATGCCTTGGCAATTTGCACCGAATGGAGCGAGTTCCGCAATCCCGACTTCGACGAGATGCGCCGCCGCA
>CAUJKE010000018.1 GCA_963205385.1 Planctomycetota bacterium
TCCTACATCGTTCAGGCCGCGCTGGAGCACGGTGTTCACTTTGATCGATTCGAAGCCCGCATCCCGCGCGGCCGCAATGCCGCCGACAATGCCGATGACCAGGAGTGTCAGGAGGAGCACCCATTCAAACGACAGCACGCCGTCGTCTTCTTGCCACAGTTGGTTGAGGAAACGCTTCATGGAAGATCCTTTGTCGTAGTTGAGCCGGACCGGACCGGCGAAATGTGAACGGAGAAGTTTGTGAGGGAACGATTTGGCGTCGTAATGCGAGTTAGTCCATGTCATCCACGGGGCCTTGACCAAACACGCTTTGTTCACGGCCGCAATCCTCGAACCTCGCCGCGTCGAAAAAGCCGGAATCGCTCGAACCGGAGGTGGTGTTCGTACCGCCGGGACAGTTCACGCTGACGTACAGCGGCAAGTCGACGTCGTAAGTTTGATCGAGGGCGAGCATCGCTTGCGCGGCGTCACCCAGTTCGTCGATGACGGCGTCGCGGGCGGCCGCCAGGCCACCGACAATGCCGATGGTCAGCAGTGTGATCAATAGCACCCATTCAAACGACAGAATGCCGTCGTCTTCGTGATAGGCGCGAAGCAGGATAGTTTTCATCTTGGTGTCTCGCACGGGAAAAGGTGGACGAAGTAGTGGTGGTATGGTGTTGAATCGACAGCGAAATTCGTAATTTCCTCAGATACCGTCGATTTCGCCTTGCGTCGGAGCATCTACAGCGCGGTCGCAGGCGTAGAACTGGACGGCGTCCGTGAACTGCGAATCACTCCCTCCCGAGTAAGCCGGATAGGTATGGATCGTGATGTCGGGCGCGTAATCGACGCGGTACGATTGGTCGAGCGACAGCATGGCGGCCGCCGTGTCGCCGAGCTCGTCGATGATCGCGTCACGCGAAGCGGCGATGCCGCTGACGATGCCGATGACGACGATCGTCACCATCAGCACCCACTCAAAGGTGAGCACGCCATCGTCCTCGATAAAGATCCTGGTGAAGTGCGGCATCGGTTGGTTCCTCGCGCGAAGTCGGCTAATCGGTTTCGAAGGATTCAAGGTTGTGTGGACGCCCGGCATTTGGCGGTATCGACCGTGGTCAATCACACCGCGCTAGAGCATTCCACCTGGTTGCGAACTGTTGAAGGACAAGCCAATCACAACGCACACCCCATGCCGAAACCTCGTGAGCCTGTCTTTGAAAGTTACTTCGCACCTGCTTAAGCGTGGCTCCGCTTGGACTTACGTTCGTTTGCGGAATTACATCCTGAATGGGAGCACCTGGGCGGTGTTGACTTCGCGAAACATTTGTCGTGTTGCGTGTTCGTAACATGATGATCCGCGTCAACAACGCTTGGCGTTGGGTCAAAGTCGTGTTCACGTTTGCGAACCTCCTCTTCGCTACAAGCGTTAAAACCCTCTAGCGCAATAAAAAACCGCGAGCGCTGCTCGCGGCGATGGTTCAAGAAAGTAGATGTCCGCGCAGTTGGCGCTTCGCCCTTTAACGCGGAGCGCGATTATGAGTCCTGGTCTACCTCCGCTTCCTGGCCTTGGGGCGCATTGTGGCCGCGCGTGCAATCCTCGGCGAAGTATGCGTCAGTGAAGCCTGAGTCGCTGCCGCCATCGGCGCGCGGGCCAAACCCCAAGGCGGCATCCACCACATACGCGACCGGCGGGAAGTCGATGATGTAGCTCTGATCGAGCGCGACCATCCCTTGCGCGGCATCGCCTAACTCGACGACGATCGCGTCCCGCGCCGCGGCGACGCCCGAGACGATCCCGATGACCAGCACCGTCAGCACCATTACCCATTCAAAGCTGAGGACGCCATCGTCCTCGTGAATCATTCGCAAACAAAGTCGTTTCATAGGATTGGCTCCCTAGGAGGAAGAACGCGCGCCAAGACAATGCGCTCTGCTAAGTGCAATCCGTGGACCATCCAGCAAGAACGGGGCTTTCTAGGCGAATGATCGTTACCGGCGGAATCATCCTCGCGTTGTGTTGCCGAATTGCCACCTCCAGACGTTGCGAAAGGTCATCAAGTGGCGGGTTCATAAGAGCACTCCCAGGCGAAAATCGGGCACGCGAAGCGTGGCAATTCGCCCGAGAACGGGACTTTTTCCTGGACATCCGCAGCTTTCGGGGGATGCGGCGTAAATTTCTTCTTCCTGGGCGCAAAATTTCGCCGTTTTTCGTCTATTGCCATCCCCTTGCTCGCGCCTATAATCTCCCTGACGCACGTTTCAAACAACTGTTTACTTGCAGGAGGGTCGCACGTGGCGACAGTGGCGGCCGAAGACACACGCGCACACATTATCGAGGCGGCGGGGCCGATCTTTGCGGAGAAGGGATTTCATGCCACCACGATCCGCGAAATTTGCCAAGCGGCCGGCGCGAACCTGGCCAGCGTAAACTATTACTTTCGCGATAAAGAGCGGCTCTACCACGAGACGGTGCTCCGCGCCAGTGAAATGCGCCGCGCGGAGGTTCCGCTCCCGCAGTGGTCGCAGGAGACTCCGCCTGCGGAGCGGCTGAAGGGTTTTATCCATACGATTATCGAACGCATGGTCTTGATGCGCAAAGCGCCCTGGCAAGTCAAGCTGATGAATCGCGAGATCCTGCAACCGACGGAAGCCTGTCGCGACTTGATTCGCGAATATTTCCGCCCACATTTTGAAATGCTCTTGGCGATCCTGGACGAAATGCTTCCCGCCGGCACACCGGACCACACGCGCACGCAACTGGGGTTCAGCGTGGTCTCCCAATGTCTGTTCTATCGCATGTGTGAGGAATCGGTGGCAATGATGGTGGGCGAGGAAGAACTCGCCGCCCACTATCAAGGCGAGCAATTGGCCGCGCATATCGCACGCTTCTCCTTAGCGGCCTTTGGCCACGGCAATCTGGCCGATTCCCCGAACACCGCCTCCTGAAAAAATCAACCATCACTCCGTGTTTGAACTAGGAACTTGCATCTATGTCCACAACGGACGTTACTCCCTCGCGAACATCGCCGCGCACCGCGCCCAGTGAACGCACGGAACCCGCCAACCCGACGCCGCTGGCGCCTGCGACATCCGTCCCGGCGCGCGAATCTCTGCTGGTTCGGGTAGCGCGCACGATTGCGCCCGTCTTGATTGTGAGCCTCGGCGTGGCCGGCGCGATTTGGCTCGCGCGACTCAAGCCGACGCCGGACTCGGTCCCCGTCGTGAAGACCGATCCACTCGTGGAGACCACGCCACTGGAAGCGCATCACGCGGGGCTCACCGTCGACGTGGAAGGGGTTGTCGTTCCGTATCGCGAGGTAACCATTTCCGCGGAAATTGCAGGCCGCGTTCAGAACAAAGAGGAACGCGTCAAGCCGGGCCATTTCGTGCGTCGGGGCGAACGCTTGCTCGAACTCGATCCCCGCGACTACGAGCTCGACAAGGAACGCCTGGCGAAGGAGTACAAACAAGCCGGAACGATGATCGACGAACTCGATGTCGAAGTCGAAAACACGAAGACGTTACTCGATTTGGCGAAAAGAGATCTCGAACTGCAAATGCACGAGGTCGAACGAATCAAGGGGCTCTCCGGCGTCATTAGCGCTTCGGAGTTCGATAAGGCGAAGCGGGCGGAGCTCGCAGCGCGCAACACGCTCGCCGGGTTCGAGAATCAATTGCGAATGATCGCCACCAAACGGGTCCGCATGGAGAGTGGTCAAGAGCTCGTTGGGGCGCAGCTCGAAAAAGCGGAGCGCGACCTGGCCCGCACGACCGTCGAGTCGCCCATCGACGGCGTAATCATCGAGGAGATGGTCGAACAGGACTCCTACGTGCAGAAGGGGGCGAACCTGCTCTTGATCGAAGACACTTCGGCAGTGGAAGTCCGCTGCCAGTTGCGGATGGACGAGCTGTATTGGCTCTGGCGGCAACAACCGAGCGAACCGGCCGTCGGCGAAGACGAGACGGAGCAAGGCTATCAAATTCCCCACACGCCTGCGACGATCATCTACGAAGTGGCCGGCGAGCGCTTTGCCTGGCAAGGCGTGCTGTCTCGTTTCGATGGCATTGGGCTCGACGAAAAGACCCGCACCATTCCCTGCCGTGTGCTGGTCAAAAACCCGCGCAGCGCGCAGAAAATTGACGCCCACAATCAGCCGGTGGAGAAGTCGTTCGTGCGGCCGCCGGCTTTGGTGCGCGGCATGTATGTCACCGTGCTGCTGCACGCCGACCCACAAGTCAGCCTGTTTCGCATTCCGCAAACGGCGCTGCGGCCGATGCTCTCGCGCGCCAACGGAAGTGAAGGCTCAAGCCTGAATGCCATCTGGATCGTGCGCGACGGCAAACTCATCATCGAGCCGGTGAGCGTGGCCGGCGTTACTGGCGACGACATTATCCTCAGTGATGATGCGGGGCGCTTGCACGCGGGAGAGCCGATCGTCATCACGCCGCTCGCGGAACCCGCCAGCGGGATGCCGGTCCGCGTCGAAAGCCCGGCGACCAAAGACGTCTCCGAAGACGCGCCCATAGACGCGCCCGAAGTTACCCCAGCCGCCGCTGCGAGCGACAACAACTCCGCACTTCCCGCTGCGCAGTAATCCTCACATCATCTTATCCAGAGCGCTTCGAGCGAGTTAATGTATGCGTAAGTACGTGGAATGGGCCTGTCGCAATGCGCCTGCGGTCAATACGATGTTGGCCGCGTCCTTGATCATGGGAGCGCTCTGCCTGGCCAATATGCGCCGCGAGGTGTTTCCCGAGTTTCAGCTCGAGATCCTCCTCGTCACGGTCCCCTATCCCGGTGCAACGCCGGAAGAGGTCGAGGAAGGCATCTGCCAGAAGATCGAGGAGGCGGTCCGCTCGATCGACGGCATTAAAAAGCAGACGGCGGTCGCGCGCGAGGGGGCCGGTTTCGTGGTGCTCGAACTCGAAAAGAGCGTCACGAACGTCAGCAAGGTGCTCAGCGAAGTGCGGGGCGAAGTCGATCGCATCAGCACCTTCCCGCTGCAAGCGGAAGACCCGGAAGTGCAGCAACTCGTGCTACGTGATCCGGCCATTTATGTCAGCGTGATGTCGACGGAGGACGTGGCCGGTGATGCTTCCGCCGAACTCCGTCTCCGCGAAGCGACAGAGCGCGTGCGCGATGAACTACTGCAACTCTCCACGGTTTCGCAAGCGAATATTCGCGGCGCTAAGCCTTACCAAATCGATGTCGAAATCCCCGAAGCGAAGCTTCGCGAGTACGGACTCACCCTCGGCGACGTCGCCCAAATCATTCGCCGCCAAAATGTCGAACTCCCCGGCGGCAGCCTGCGCTCTCCGGCCCAAGAAGTGATTTTGCGCGGCAAGGACAAGCATGTGATCGGCGCGGAGATCGCGAAGATTCCGATTGTCACGCAGTCCGACGGCGTCGCGCTGACGGTGGAAGAACTCGGCATGGTCCGCGATGAGTTCGAGGACATCACGTCGCTCAGCAACTTCAACGGCCAGCCTGGCTGGGTCATCGCTGTGGAGCGCACGTCCCACGAAGACATCATGAAGATGGTCGCCGAAGTCAAGAAATACGTGGAAGCAAAGAAGCTGCCGGGGTATCAACTGGTGACTTGGGGAGATCGCTCGATCGACGTGCAAGATCGTTACGACATGCTCGTGCGCAACGGGCTGACGGGACTCGTGCTGGTCTTTCTCACGCTCGCGGTGTTCCTGGACTTGCGCCTCGCGTTTTGGGTCGCGATGGGAATTCCCGTCTCGCTCTGCATCGCTGGTATTGCCCTGTTCTTTGGCGGGCAGACGATGAACATGCTGTCGATGTTCGCGTTCTTGATGGCGCTGGGCATTGTGGTCGACGACGGCATCGTGATTGGCGAGAATATCTTCGCCCATCGCCAAATGGGCAAGTCTCCGATGCAAGCGGCCGTTGACGGCGCCTCGGAAGTGCTCCCTTCCGTCCTTGGCTCCGTGACGACGACCATCATCGCGTTCGCGCCGCTGATGTTCGTGGCCGGCGTGATGGGAAAGTTTATCTTTATCATCCCGATCGCCGTCATCGCGATGTTGATTGGCTCGCTGATCGAAAGCGTCTTTAGCTTGCCGCTGCACCTCTCGCATCGCGATGGCCTGTTTTTCATGATCTTACGGCATCTGCTCTATCCGCTGCGATGGATCGGAAGCCTGTTCGCGTGGATCAACGTTCACGCCGATCGAGTGTTAAGTTGGGTGATCGAGCGGCTCTACACGCCGGTGATTCGCACCGCGGTGCGCAATCCGGCGACCACGCTCAGCATCTTCATCGCGGTCCTACTCGCTTCGTTTGGCGCGGTGTATGCCGGCGTGGTGCCGCGGAACTTGTTCCCCAAACTCGACGCCCCGGTCATCTTTTTCAAAATCACCTATCCCGACGGCTCGCCAGCTTCGCTCACGAGAACCTCGACCGAGCGCGCGGAGCGCGCGCTTGTCGAACTCAACGAGAAGCTGAAGGCCCAAGGCCGCCCCTTCTTGAAGTCGTACCATCGGACCGTCGGCAGCATTGCCAACGTCGGCGAGATGGGGCCTTCGGCGAATGCTTCGGGGAGCCATGTCGGCTCGGTCACGGTCGAACTGCTTCCGGCCGGCGAGCGTCTTGACAATAGCGAGCGGATCATCGAATGGTGGCGTGAGACCACCGGCGAGTTTCCCGGCGCCGAGCGGGTAAACTTCGACGCCATGAGTTTCGGTCCCGGCGGCGTCGCGGTGGAATTCAAGCTTTTGGCCGACGGCAGCGAAGATTCCGTCCGGCAGCTTGAAGCGGCGGTCGAGGAATGCAAGCATAAGCTCGCGAGCTACCCTGGGACGTACGACGTCAACGACGACTCGCACCCCGGCAAGTGGGAATTCCAGATCAGCGTCAAGGAAAAGGCGAAGTCGCTCGGCATCTCGCTCGACGAACTTTCGAGCACGGTGCGGGCGGCCTATTACGGCGAGGAAGTGATGCGGCTGCAGCGCGGGCGGCACGAAGTGAAGTTGATGGTGCGATACCCCCGCGAGGATCGCAAGTCGCTGGCGAAGTTCGACGACATTCGCGTCCGCACGCCCGACGGTTCGGAACTGCCGATCACCGAGCTTGCCGAGATTACCGTCGCCCGCGGCGCCGCCGAGATCAATCGCGTGGATCAGTTGCGGTCGATCACCGTGTCCAGCAACCTGGACGAATCCAAGGGGAACGCCAGCCAGATTGTGGACGACTTGAAAGCCAACTACTTGCCCGAACTCAAGCGAAAATATCCCGCCGTGCGGTTTCGCTGGGAAGGCCAACAGGAGCGGAACCAGGAATCGATCAACAGCATGATGATTGGCTTCGCCATCGCCATGGTCGCCATGTATGTGCTACTGACGATCGAGTTCCATTCCTATTTGCAGCCGTTCATCGTCATGACGGTTATCCCCTTTGGCGCGATCGGCGCGATTTGGGGGCACTGGCTGTTGGGGCTCGACCTTACGCTCTTCAGCATGTTCGGCCTGGTCGCGCTGGCAGGCGTGGTGGTAAACGACTCCATCGTGCTGATGGACTTTATCAACGCCAAGGTTGCTTCCGGCATGCCGCTGGACGACGCGCTTGTGGATTCAGGCCGCCGCCGGTTTCGCGCGGTGATGCTCACGTCGCTCACCACGGTCGCCGGTCTGGCCCCGATGCTGATGGAGAAGTCGTTTCAAGCGCAGGTTCTCATCCCCATGGCCGCGGCGCTCGTGTTTGGGCTGATGACCACCACGGTCTTAGTGCTCGTGCAAACGCCTTGCAGTTACAAGCTGTACGCCTGGTGGATCGACCGCGTCTTCTGGAAGGTGCTCCCCGAGTACAAGGAAGAAGGCCTGGTGCAGAAGGAGCACGTCCGCGCGGTCGAAGGGGAAGTGGCGGCCAACGAGTTGGTTTCGTCAGGGCCTTGAAAGCGGATTGCGCAATCTCGCTTGCGCGCCGGCCGGGCTCACAGTTGCTGCGAGGCGTCCTCGAGCACGTCCTCGGCCACGTAGATCGGCAGCGGTGGATCGCAAGTCACGGCGACCGCGATCGCGTCCGAAGGACGGGAATCGATCTCAATGATCTCGCCATCCATTTTGATGCGCAGGCGCGCGAAGTAGGTATGCTCCTTGAGTTCGGTAATCACCACGCTGTCGAGTTCGCCTCCCATTTCTTCCACGACGTTGACGATCAGGTCGTGAGTTAGCGGCCGTGGGGCTTGCACGTTCTTGACGCGGCGGTCAATAGACGTGGCCTCGAAGATGCCGATCATGATCGGAAATTGGCGCGGGCCGCCGACTTCCTTGAGATAGATCACCTGTTGTTCGTGAATCTCGCTGATGATGATCCGCGAGAGCTGCATCTGGACTGGGAGGGACATGGCCATATACCTAAAACGCCGCGGCGAAGTTCCGCGCGACTCGAATCGAAGAACCTCGATTATAGAACGCCATGTGCCAAGGCGGCTAGCGGAACGCCGTTTTTCGCTGGGAGATGGGAAAATCACGCCCGGCCAGATGCTTGACAAACGCGCAGGCTGTGTTCCCAAACAGGGCTAGTTCACCTTGAGAATCTCAAGCTTGACCTTCGGCTTCTCGCCGGCAGGCGGGACCGCGGGATCCCCGGCGGCGAAGGGGTCAGGCTTCTCGCCGGGCTTCCCAGGCTTCACTTCCGCCACGTTCGGCTTCTCGATCTTCTTCGGATCGGGGACCGGTGAGTGCTCGACCTTGACTTCGTGGGCGACGAAGTGCGGCAGGACGAACGCCGTGCCGCTGGCATGAATCTTGTCCCCGATCCGCACGACCGAGAGGTTATTGCCAGAGACGTCGACCGTCGCGTCCGCCGCGAGCTTGATGCTGATCGTTTCTGGCTTCCCCTGGGCATCTGGAAACGTGACGGTGAGCAGACCGTTGCGAGCCTTGGTGATTTGGCCCAGCACGAGACAATCTTCATAGGTTCCGGGGCGCGGCTCTTTTCCGTCTGCTGGCATCGGCGCCTCCACCGGATCGGCCAGCAGAATGCCGACTTGCGTGTCGGCCGTGGGCGTAACGATCGTCAGTCGCGAGACTTCCCCGTCGGCAAACCGCTTATTACGCAGGATGGCTTGAAACTGAATGACCAGCCCCGGCTTGAGGTTCGCGGGGTCTTCCGTGCCGGTGACGTTGACCGTGGGCTCGTTAGGAAACCTGATGATCACGTCCCCTTGCTTGAACGTGCGGGTCAATTCGGCCTGAAAGATTTTGCCGGTGTTGTCCTTGATGGCGACGACGTTGCCGCGGATGCCGAGGATGACGCCATCGACTTCGAACGGCATTTGCGCCGAGGCTGGAGCGGCAGCCACGAGCAACAGTAAAAGACACAAGAGTGTGCTGCGCATGTTCGAACGCTCCTAGTCGTCAAGCGATTTCACCAGGCTTTACTTCTTTTCACCCAGTGGTTCAGCAAGCGTGATCGTGACGCGATTAGCGACCACTTTGGTGACATCGCCGCGATAGGTCCAGCCTTCCAGGTCCACGCGATCGCCTTCGCGGGCGACGCGATAATCGGCGATGTCGAGCGTGACTTGAGCATCGTCGGTGAGTTCGACTTTGAGCACCGCGCCGGGGACGCGCACGCTGAGCCTGTTTCCCCGCGCGCTGGCGATAACTCCAGCGGTGGAAACGTCGAACGTCTCCGGCGGTTTGACTTCTTGAGCAGGTTTGGCCTGGGCGGGGTCTTCAATCTTGAACAAGTTCTTGGCGAAAGCGCTCGCCTCGGCGCTGTCACCGCCGGCTTCAGCTCGGCCACGCTTTTTCTCGTCGCGGGGCGTGAAAACGGTCACGGACGACAGCGGTTCGACCGTCTCGGCTTTCTTGTTGAATTTGCCGCTAAGCTTAATCGGCATGCCGGGACGCAAGAAGCTGGCGTTCGCGGCGCCGTGGACAAAAACTTCCGCCTTGGGAGCAAAGGCGACTTGCCACTGATCGCCTGCCTCGCTGACCACATGAATGTACCCCGGCCCCACCGCTTTGATCTTGCCGGAAGCCGAGACCTTCTCGCCCATCGGCTTAGCCTGGGCGAGAACGACGGACGGGAGCAGAAGCATCGCCAAGAGGAGGAGGTAGCGCATAGGGAGACCTGACTAGAAATTCGAAAATCGAATCTCGAAATCCAAAACGCAGACCGCGAGTCCCTGCTCACCGCTTTCGAGATTCGGATTTTCCTGGCTATTGGTGCTTCGAATGCGGGATTTTGTCCCGCTAATTCAACTTTACACTCTCAATCATTTTCTTGAACGCGTCTTCCGCGGCGTCCATCGTTTTCTTGGGACCATAAGCCTTCACAAAGTAGTTGCCTTGCTCGCCGCCGTCGATGATCGCGCCGAGCATGCGGTAGTCGTCGAGCATCACGGTCTTACCGCCGGCGAAAGGGCCGCCTCGTTGATCCTTATAGGTTCCCGAGAGGTCGATGAGGTGCACTTCGAGTCCGCCGATTTTGGTCTTGTCGATCCGCGCCTTCTCCTTGGGGAGAGGCTTGCCATCGAGTTCGAACTGCGCGATCCAGCGATCGACATTCGCGGCGATCGAACCGCCGGCCCCCATGACAGTCACACGGCCGTCACTTTCATCCCCTTCCGCTTTGGGAATCGCGAATTCGTATTCGATGAAGTTGATGGCCGGCTTCTTCTTCTGCCAGGTTGCTGGCGCTTGGAGCGTGATCTTGCCGCTATCGCCGAGTTTCAGCGTTTCGCCTTCGGCGGCGAAGAGCGACGTGGCGGCGAGGGAGAGCGTGAGGGCCAGGACGTAACTGGAGATGCGCATGGGGAGGTGGTCCGTGAGGTGGGAGTGGGGAAATTTCAAGCACCAAATACCAAGGAAATTCGAAATCCGAATATTGAACCTGAAACGAATTCAAATCCTGAAACCCAAAGGTTCGAAACGGGGAGTGATGCTTAGTGTACCGTAGAAACTTGAGGTTGGGGCGAAGGGAGCGTGGATCTCCTGTCAGGGGTCTCCACAAGCGACGAGCGGGCTGTTGTTTCGGTTTTCTGATGTTGGATTTGAGCCACGTCTTACCCGGACCCGAGTCCATTTAACACGGCGATAAACAGCCCCAGCAGCAAAATGGCGATGAGGCCCAGCACGACGACCATTGTTACCGCGAAACCGTTGGACCGTTTGCGAATCCGCACCGCCCGGCCGGCCGGACTGCCGGTGGCAATGCTGCTCGCGCCGCCGGTGAGGGGAACCGTGGTCATGGTCGGCGCGGCGGCCAGAGCGCCGGGAGCGGGACCGAGCGCGGGAAAAACCGAGGCGGCAGGCTTCCAATCGGCCCAGCCATCCCGCCACACGAGCGAGTCGGCGCTCACCCGTCCTTCGCCCATCCACTTGCGCATGATATCGCCCCGCGCGGGACCAAACTGGCCACCGCTGGGTGGACGCACATACCAAACGGCCTGCGGCGCTTCCGCGATCGGGTCGTGCGGCATGTTTGGCATCATCGCATACGGCGAGGGCCCACCAGGCATCGGCAGCGCGCCCGTCACGGGAGTTGCGACCGTCGGCAATTGACCGCTGGGAGCATGTCCCATAGGAATCTGCCCCACGGGAGTTTGTCCGACGGGAACCTGCCCCATGGGAATCTGGCCTGCTGGCGTTGTGACCGGCGTCCCGGTGGGAATCGTGGGGTTCACTGTCGTCGTGGGAGCGGCCGATGCCGCCGCAGGTTGATTCACGATAGACGAGAACGCGGCGGTCTCCGCGAGTGACTTGGAAGCCGAGGCAACGACCGCCTTGGCGGTGCTCGTGGCCACGCCTCCTTGGCTCAGCCCTTCTTCCTCTTCACGCTCAGCATCCGCAGGAATTTGCACCTTCACCCCGCAATGCGGACAGATGCCCCGCTTGCCGGCCAAAAAGGATTTCACGTTTAATTTGTGCCCGTTAGGACAGCGAAACTTAATTCCCATCGGGGCTTCCGAAATAGTTAGGCGGCGTGGACCGCGGCATGTTCACTCGGCGCGGCAGATGCTGCTTGCCGCGCCCGCCCTGGCAACCTCCATTATAGTGAATTGAACCACCCTGCAAAGTTAAAGGTCGCCAGTTGGGCAAAGTCGCACGCGCCGGCGGGGGGCATAATCCTCACAGGCGGACTAAACCCCCGCACGCAATCCGGCCAGACTTCCCTTGTTGCGATTCGTTCCGATCCGGTATACCAAGGGACTCCGCTACGCCGTGTGGAGCCGTTGCACTCCATTTCCGCGAAAACTTGCTGGCAACCTCGCGCTTGATATCCACTTATGACCCACGAATCCGACCCCCCCGATGGCCCTGCTGAAATCGCGATTGTTGGCGACCTGGCGGAACAAGTCGGGGAATTAGCCGATAAATTGCTTGGCGTGCCGCTGGGGGGAGAGTGCGTTCTGTACTTCGACTCACCTGGGGGTAGCCCTTATAGTGCCCTGTTGTTGGTGAATCTGATCGTGCTGCGCGGCTTGCTTGCCACCGGGATCGTCGCAGGCGAGTGCTCGTCGGCGGCGCTCTGGCCGCTCGCGGCGTGTCGGCGGCGACTCGTCACGCCCTATAGCGTGCTGTTGTTTCACCCGATGAAGTGGCAAAGCGAGGAGCACGTGGGCCTTTCAGAAGCGGCCGAGTGGGCGAGACACTTTGGCACGCTGGAGCACGACATGGATCTGTTGCTCGCGCGACTGTTTGAGGCCGACGACGAGTTGATTTGCCGCTGGTCGCATCCGGGGCGATACGTCTCTGGCCGCGAGATGGCCGAGCACGGACTGGCCGAACTCATCGAGCTCGCGCCCTGGACGGAACAATCACCCGCCGCGAGCAAGTCGAGTGCGCCTGGTCGCAAGCGCCGCCGCGGCGCCTAACATCCAGCTCGCGCCAGGCGAACGCCGGCGGCAGAGCCGAGGACAGGAGGTCGAACGATGGGCCGCATTTCGCTCTGTCTGGTCGTGGTTGGCGCGGCAGTGTTGACTGGCGTGTGTGGTTGCGGCGGCGCGCGGCAGAAACAAGAACCGCCAAACTTCGCGCAATATGCGGAACTCCCCGGTTTGGCCCGCGCCGCTGATCCGCTGCTGCAAGACGAGCTCGCGCGGCTCCGCGCCGAGGAAGCGACGCCGGCGCAGTTGGAAGCGACCGCCGTGACGCTGATCGCTGATAACCAGAACCTGGCGGCCGGATTGCGCGAGGTGCTTCCGTCCAGCCAGGTGGAGTACGCCCTGGAGGATGTCGCCAAGATTTATCCCGCGGGGAAGTTTGAATTTAGCACCGCCGGCGTGATTCGCGCGCGCGACTTGCTCACGCAAAACGAACCGGCGGTTTCCAAGTTGCGCGCGGCGCTGGATCGCCCCGAGTGTCGTTTCACACATCCGCATGGTTCGGGGCTCTTCGCCGATCTGTCCGTTTACGAAACGGCCTATCTCGCGCATCGCTGGCAAGCGCTTGAAGCGGCCGTGGCGATTTCCGACGGCGATCTGCTAGCGGCCGAACGCGCGATTGATCGGATGTTGCGACTCGCACATCAACTAGCGCAAGTCAAGCATGTCGTGCCCCGCATGAAAGCTGTGACAATGCGCCTGGAAGCCTTGCGGGCGATGGAAGCGCTCGTCCAGCATCCGCAAGCGACTTGCGCCGTCGAAATGCATTATCGCGACCTCTTGCAAACGCAACTCGAGACCTGGCCGCCGGATGCCGACGCTTGGATTGGCGATCGAGCCCAGGGCCTGCACACTTACGAAATGATTCGCCACGGCTATTTGTTGTCGGTGCTGTCGACCGAGGAACTCGCCGCGATTCGCCAGGAAGCCGGCGCCTCCGCCACCGCCAAGGCGATTGCCGCGAACGTGGATGAAGACCAGCGTTATTACCTGGAAACGATGCGGGAGATCATCGAAAGCTGCCAGCGGCCTTACTATGAACGCCGGGAGTTGCTTCACAAGCTCGCACGACATTTGCAAGAGACGCGCAACTCGCCCCGCTTCCCACTCGTCGCCGGGCGGATCCTGCTGGTCGATCTCGACGTGGCCCACCAACGCCAGGCCCAGGAGCGAGCGCAAGTGGAAGGCTGGGCGTTGGCGCTTTGCCTGGCAACCGGGGTTGATGCGCCGCCGTATGCGACCAATCCGCAAACCGGCCTGACGTACGAAATCGAGCGCGAGCCGCATCGCATCCTCGTGCATCACGCCCGCGCCGGCGAGGCGGATGAAGCGATCATCGCGCCGCGGTGCGCGGAAGCCACACCATAGCCCTCGCGCGTTGCGAGTGCGCTAATAATTCGGCGTCGGCGGGCGATAGTCGCCGAGGTTGATGGTGCGGAACCAGGCGATCGTGCGGGCCAGTCCTTCACGCAGCGCAATCTTCGGCTCCCAACCGAGTTCGCGGCGCGCGAGGGTGATATCCGGCCGCCGCTGCTTGGGATCGTCCTCTGGCAGTGGCTCCCAGACCAGTTGCGACTTGCTCCCGGTGAGTTCGATCACCAGTTCCGCAAGTTGGCGAATGGTGAACTCGTGAGGATTGCCGAGATTGATTGGGCCAATCAACGCTTGCCCGGCGCTATCTTGCTCGGTTTCCATCATGCAAATCAGGCCGTCGATCAAGTCGTCGCGAAAGCAGAACGAGCGGGTTTGACTACCGTCGCCAAAGAGCGTGATGTCCTCGCCTGCGAGCGCCTGGCGAATGAAGTTGGAGACCACGCGGCCGTCGAACGGATGCATCCGCGGGCCATAGGTGTTGAAGATGCGCACGATTTTGACGCGCATGCGGTGCATCCGCTGGTAGTCCATTACCAGGCTTTCCGCGGCGCGTTTGCCTTCGTCATAACAGGCCCGCGGCCCGAGCGGGTTGACGTTGCCGCGATACGTTTCCGGCTGGGGATGCACCTCGGGATCGCCATAGACTTCACTGGTCGAAGCTTGCAGGAACGTGGCGCGGCAACGCTTGGCCATGCCGAGCATGTTGATCGCCCCCATGACCGAGGTCTTCATCGTCTTGACGGGGTTGAACTGATAATGCCCCGGCGCGGCCGGACACGCGAGGTTGTAGATTTGATCGCACTCGAGCCAGAGCGGGTGGATGATATCATGCCGCAGCAGCTCGAAATTCGGGCGCGACAACAGGTGCGCGACGTTGGACTTCTGGCTGGTGAAGAAGTTATCGACGCAAATCACGTCGTGGCCGGCCTCGACGAGCCGTTCGCACAGATGCGAGCCCAGAAACCCCGCCCCGCCGGTAACGACAATCCGCTTGATGAATGACAACGGAAAATTCCTTGCGCGCAAACGTGATGGAGCGAGAACCGAGATTCAAATATAGCTCACGGCCGTGTCGATCTCGACCCACGGTTAGCTCACTGACTTGTTCACATTCGGGGCAAGCTGGACGGGACCGCGTCTTACCGGCCCAGTGAAGCCAGTGCCGCACGGCAGGCGTTCCTTGTTTCGAGCCTTTGAGATTTGGATTTGTTGCGGATTTCGATATTCGATACTCGATATTCTACGTTCAGATTTCCCTTGACCCCGCTCGCCACCTCGCCACGATTTCGTTTCTTCACCCCCAGGGCTGACGCAACATCCAGGCGATTGCTACACTAGGCGAGAGTCTTATGTTCCGCGACCGAGGAAGCAGCCACATGACCCACGCCTGGCACGATGTCATTCCGGGCGAACGCCTGCCGAGTGAATTCACGGCGGTGATCGAGATTCCGACTGGTTCGAGCGTGAAATACGAACTGGACAAAGCGACGGGGCTGATCAAGCTCGACCGCGTCCTCTATTCGGCCGTGCATTATCCGGCCAATTATGGTTTCATTCCGCAGACCTTGGCGGAAGACGACGATCCGCTCGATGTGCTCGTGCTCTGCCAAGAAGCCGTTATCCCGCTGACGCTGGTGCAAGCCCGCGCGATTGGCCTGATGACCATGGTCGATAGCGGCAAGCGGGATCACAAGATTTTAGCGGTCGCCATCAACGATCCAGAGTTCAACGGTTTCCATGAAGCGAGCGAACTGCCGCCGCACCGCTTAGCCCTGCTGCGGCGCTTCTTTCAGGACTACAAGACACTGGAAGGGAAAGCGGTGGAAGTGGACGAATTCCAGCCGGCCAAGACCGCGCACCCGATCATCGAAGATGCGCTGGAGCGGTATAGCTCGCATCGCCGCCGCGGGTTTGGCGGCAAAGCTTCCCATTAGCTCAAGTGCGACAACCGCGCGGCAAGTGGTCCGCGCGGTTTGCCACAGAAGCGGCGAGCAAACGTCATTCGTTTGTCCGCTGGGCAGGATGGCCGGCGTTACTTCGCGGCCGGCTTCCTCCCGGGGCGCGAAAAGCCGATCGCACCGAGTGATTTGTAAACTTCGTCCAGCGTCTTTTCGCCGAAGTTGGAAATCGACAAGAGGTCGTCCGGCGTGCAATTCAGCAGCTCGCGCACCGTGAAGATGCCGCGCTCCTCAAGGCAATTCGTCGTCCGCACCGCCAGTCCAATCTCGGCCGTGCTCAACTCCAGGCGACTCTGCATCAGGCGAGCCGATTCGTCCGCGGCGCTAAGAGGAATGCGAGTGGCCATGTGGGTTCCCTCCCAAAAGGATGTGTTGGATGTGCCCAGCGGCAACCACCATTGGTCGCCGCTTGCGGTGGGAACAATATAACGACCCAGAGCAAAATGAGAACAACTTTTCGGGAGAAAATCGGTGGAAATTTAAGGAAAAGTTGCCGTTGCTAGCAGTGCTAGCACTTCACTGACTTCACGCTCCTCAATCAGGGCGCGAAGCAAAGCAGCGGCAAGGTCAAGGTCGCTAAGCCCAGAATGAACCGGGGCCAACCGATCGTCATGCGATCGTTGCGCGTCGGCGGGTGGTGAATGCCGAGCAGCATCACCAAGAGCACCATCAGCCACCAGACCGGCATGTGGCTATAAAAGAACAGCGAGTAACTGATGTAGCCGATCGCCGCCAGCATAAAGAGCCGCGCGATCCACCGCGCCCATTTCGGCCCGAAGATGGTGTACGACGTATGCCCCCCGTCGAGCTGGCTCACCGGCATCATGTTCAGGCCCGTGACAAACAATCCGACCCAACCGGCCCAGAAATAAGCGTTAAGCTGCCCCAGCGAAATACTCATGCCCGGCGTGTAACCAGGGGGCTGCGTCAGGTGCAGTAAGCCTTGAATGAGGAGGGGATTGGTGAATTGAATCGGACCCGATGCCGCTTGCGTCAGATCCAGCCGCAGCACGCCGACGATGAGAATGGGAATCGCGACGACCAAACCCGCGAGTGGCCCGGCGATGCCGATGTCGAACAGTTGCTTGCGATCCGCCTGACGACCATCCAGCGCGATCACTGCCCCCATCGTGCCAAAGGGGGAGAACGGCATCGGGATCACGTAGGGATAGCTGGCGGGAATGCGATAGAACACCGTCATGAGAAAGTGTCCCATTTCGTGCGAGATGAGGATGCCCAGCACGCAGGCCATGTAGACTAAGCCTTCGCCCCAATTGAAGAGCACCATTTGCCGCCAGATGAGCCCCTCGGGGTCGTTCTCGTGAGCATAGAACGGATACCAGCGATTCGCGCCGACGAAAAAAGTCGACAGGCACGTCAGCAAGAACAGGATCAGCGGCAGCCAGACCCGGCGGCGGCGCGGGAGCGTGGCATCGGCCGCGGGGAGCGGGCGCTCCGGCAGCGTCGTGGGCGCGAGTTCGTCGACGACCGAGGCAGTGAGCGCGCCGGCCGGATAGTCGTGGCTGGGAAAGGGTTCGTCTGGGGGATATTCGGTCATCGGGTGAATCGGCTGCGGGAAAGGGATCGGCCACTCGGTCGAGCGACCCGTTCCTATTCTACGTGACGGAACAACCCACCGGTGATGGTTTGTGTCCCCTGCAGGCCAAAACAGGCGTTCAACGTCTTGTGCTGGTCGAGTTTGCCGCGAATTTCCACCTCGTGCCAACCAGCCGCCAGATTCACAGGACAGTAATAATGCCAGCCGGGCGTGGAGCGGTGCGCGTGGGGCTGCGCTTGCGGGCGACCGTCCACAAGCAGTTCTAAATCGCCTGAGAACTCGAACTGGAACTGGTGCAGGCCGGCCGCGTTAGCCGTGAAATACCCGCGCAGCACGAACGATTCGTCCGCTGCAAGCCCGGACTTGGCGATCCAGTCGTCGGCCAGTCGTTCCACGATTTGCACCGGCTGGCCGTCCCGCTCGAGCCGGAGTCCCGGCCTGGTCTCGCCGGGGTTGGGAATCGCAGGCGACAGCGCCGGCGGCTGAATCTCCACTTCAACCACCTGCCCGATAAACGAGTGCTGCGTGCCGTTGCCGCGCGCCGCGAGCACGTTGAACTCGCCCGGCCCAGGCCCAAATTTCGCGGCGGGGAGCTTCCACGTCACTTCCTCGGCATTGGTCAGGCACACCAACCGCTGATTGTGATACAGCATCAGCGCCCCTCCGTGCGGTGAATGGGCGTGGATCGTAATATCATCTTCCCAAGCCGGACGCACCGACGAGACTTCAAACTTGATCGGCTCCCAATCGTGGTTGGCGGATTGTACGCGCGTGACGAAATGGCCTTGCGTCTCGATCGGCGAATCCTCATACGCCACGACACGCAATTCGTGGAAGCCATCGGCCCAGGTGATCGTGTCGGTGGTCAACTCCTCCGCCGGCGCAGATTGCGACATCAATCGCCCGTCGACGTACAACTCAAACCGTTTCACGTGCTTGCCGCTCACGCACGATGCCGTGGGACGCAAGATAAGTTGCCCGGTGATCGTCTCGCCGGGCGCCGGCAGACCGGCGACATGCACGGTGGGAATGGTCGCCCACGGACGGCAGAGCGGATCGCCGACGATAAGCAGTTGGTACGGTCCCTGCACGGCTTGATAGAACGCTTCGACCAGTGAACAACCTTGAGCGTAATGCACATGGATCATTGGGTGCGGAAATTTGGCTTGAATCGCGAACGGCTCCGTCACCGTGCCGCTACTTCCGGCCGCGCCGGCGCGGAGGCATTCGGTAAGCGCGGTTTGGCCAGCGTTCTCACGCAAGATGCCGCCGAAACTGGTCAGGTTTTCGCAGATCGCCCCCGGCTGCACGAGACTGCCGCTGTCGGCGAAGCGATAATCGGTCGCGCCGATCATCAGCCCCATCACGTTGCCCCGGTCGCGGGGCAGGATGCCGTCGGTAATTTCCGCTTCGATCCCGAGTTCGTGGAGCGCCGTGACCGCGCCTTGAAAACCCGGCGCGCGGGTCTTGGCTCGCACATCCCCATTGGTCAGATAATACACGCAGCCGGCCGGATAGATCCCATCCGCCGCCGCCGCGCGTTGCAAGTAGTTCTCGACTTCGTCCAACGAATTCCCTCGCCCGCTGGTATAGCCGAGCATGGTTGACATCCAGTACCGCACCCCTTTCGTGTCGGTCGTGTCGCCTTGCTGGTTCCAGACCGCTTGCGGCGGGAACGAGCGCGTCGGCAGCAGCAGCTTGTCTTCCACCGCCGGGCGATAGTAGAGGTTCGTTGCCAGTTGCGAATAGACGGGATTCTTCGGCACGACCATGTTGGTGAGATAGGTCAGTCCCGTTAGCGACCCTTGCGGAAACCGTTTGGCCGTGTTGTCGATCTGGGAGTCCGGTTTCAGGTCCGCCTGAAAATCAATGACGTACGGAAAGTCGCAACTCCAGGCGAGGGTCGTTATCTGGGGCGCGAGTTTGCGATCCTCGATCGCCTTGAGGGCGGGAACCAAGAGCCGCTGGCGAAACGTCTCCACGTCGGTCCCCACCGTCGAGCCGTCCCAATCGAGATACAGCAGGTTTATCGTCGGAATCCCACGCAGCTTCGCATAGCGATGCCCAATCGCCACCGAGGCATAGCTGCGGGCGTTAATCACCACCGCGACATTCTGCGGTCCCTGACCGGCCCCCGCCGGCGCTGCCGAAATGACTAGCAGCAGAGTTAGAAGAAAACGAGCAACTGGGTGCATAACAAGGATCCGTGGCAGTACGAGCGGAGGGAAACAACCGGCGGCGCTTTATACTCGCACAAGCGTTCAAAGAACGCAAATCCGCGGTGGTTGAGCGCGGTGGCTGGTCCGGTTCGAAGGCAGAGCGACCCCGGCCACACTTCGCTGGCGCCGTTGGGGGGCTATTTCCCGATCAACTTCTGCATCTGTCGCCAGGTCCGCGTATTGGCCACGTCCTGCTTCGTGAGTCCAGCGCGGCGGGCTTGCAGGATGCCAAAACGCATCAGCGCGAGATCCTGGGTGCTGTGGGCGTCGGTGTTGATGACGATCGGGATGCCGTGCTCCTTGGCCGCGGCGCAGTAGACGTCGTTGAGATCCAGGCGCATCGGGTTGGCGTTGAGTTCGAGCAGCTTTCGGTGCTTCGCGGCGGCGGCGAAGACCGCGTCCAGATCGACTTCATAGGCTTCGCGCTTGTTGAGCAGGCGGCCGGTGGGATGCGCGATCATCGAGACGTGCGGGTTTTCGATCGCGCCCAGAATCCGCTCGGTGATTTGTTGTCGCGATTGCTTTTGCCCGTAGTGGACGCTGGCGATGATGAAGTCCCCTTCCGCCAGGACGTCATCCGGGAGGTCCATTCCCCCCTTTTCCAGAATATCGCACTCAATCCCTTTCAGCAGCGTGAAACTCTTCGGCAAATCCTGGCGTAGTTTGTCGATCTCTTTCCACTGCGCTCGCAAGCGGGCGGGGTCGAGACCGCGGGCCATGCTCACGCGCTGGGAATGATCGGTGATGCAAATGTAGTCGAGCCCGCGCTCGCGGGCGGCGGCGACCATCTCCTCCAGCGTCGCGACGCCATCGGTCGCGGTGGTATGCATGTGCAGGTCGCCGCGGATGTCGTCCAGCGTGATCAACTCCGGCAACTCGCCTTGTTCCGCCCACTCAAATTCTTTACGAGCTTCACGCAGTTCTGGCGGAAAGACCGGTAAGTCGAGCACGGCGTAGACGTCCTTCTCGGTCTGGCCTGCGATGTACTTTT